>NZ_JBJDOM010000002.1:0-198895 GCF_044901155.1 Sphingomonas sp. NPDC079357 | reverse complement strand
CGTCCGCCACCATCAACCGCCGTGATGGTCAGGCGCCCGTCATTCACGGTCAACTCGTAATTGTCGCTCACGCTGAGCGAACCCGGGTGAACACGATAGGTACCGGCCTGCTCGCCGGCCTCACGCACCGGCGTGCCAGTGATCTGATCGCGGTCTACTAAGGAACCGCCAATCAGCGTATAGCCAAGCACCGGATCGGCTTGCCCGGCTGTCTTGGTGGCGTCGGCGATCTGGACCGTCAAAGCGCGACGCGTGATCGTACCGTCGGCATCCACCAGCCGCACCGAGTAATTGCCGCCGTCGTTGCCGTCGGTCAGCGTGTACCCGTCGACCTTGAGCAAGCGTTGCCCGGCGTTACGGTCCTCGAAGGCCTGCGTAGCCGTCGCCTTGTCGCCGTCGACAAGGCCCGTGATCCGGGCCACGCCGCTAGAGGTGACGGTACCGTCGTAGGTCTTGGTGTCGGAGACCGCCGACAATTGCAGCACCGCCCGCGCGACATCCGCGATGCCCAGCACTGTGCCCGACGCCAACACGAAGTTGCCGAGCGTGTTGCCGTTCAGCGTGTATCCGCCCAGCGTCACGCTCTTGCCTGTGCCCGCGTTGCGGTCGACGAGCGTCCCATCGACCCCGCTCGTGTCAAGCGTCACGCCATCCGCCAGCAGCAACGCCCGCGTCGCGTCGTCATCGGCCGCGGCCGTGAAGGTCAGGCTGCCGAGCTGATCACGGCGAAGCGCCATCGTCCCGTCATAGGTCTTTGCCCCATGCCCCGACACGCCGATCGCAACGCGGCGGGCGGTAACGGTGCCAATGTCCGCCGATGCCCGATCGCTGCCGAGCACGTAATTGGCGGCATCATCACCCACCAGCGTCATGCCAGTGACCGTGACCGTCTTGCCGGTGCCCGCGTTTCGATCCGCGAAGCGCGCCCCGTCGGTTGTCAACGTCACCGCGTCGCCCGCGACGAACCCGGTCAGGTTGATCGGCGTAACAGTCGCCGCGTCAGTTCCGTCGTAGATCTTCGTAACCGTTCCGGTGAGCCCGCCCGACAACAGCTTGCGGTCGATCTTGCCTGCGGCGTCGACCTTGACGATGCGATAATTACTGCCGTCGTTGCCATCCGCGATCGTCCAGGTGTCGGCGCTGATCGTCTGCGTCCCGGCGCTCTTGCTGCCAAACGCCTGCGTCACGCCGCTGATCGTGTCGCCAACGACGAGACCCGAGACACCCACCGTCCCGCTGGACCGGCGCGTGCCGTCATAGACCTTGCTGTCGTCACTCGCCGTCAGCGTCAGCACTGCCTTGCTGATCGTCGCGCTTCCCGAGCCTAGGTCGGACAGCAAGTAATCGTCCGCATCGGCACCGCCAAGCATCAGGCCGCTCAGCACCACCGCCTTGCCAACCCCGGAGTTGCGATCGAGGAAGCGCAACGCACCGCCGCTGCTATCGAGCACCAGGTCATCACCCCCGATGGCATTGGTCAGGCTACCGATCGTACCCGTCGCGGTCGTGCTGCCGTCGTAGACTTTGTCCTGAACCGTTACGGCCGCGCTGACCAGACGACGATCGATCGTACCAGCGACTTCGCTACCCTTGGTCACGACATAGTTGGCGCCGCCGTTGCCATCGTGGATCATCCAACCGTCGGCGACCTGCAACAGCCGGCTGCCGGCGTGGCGGCTGTCGAACCGCTGCTGCGCGTCGACGGTGTCGTCGACCAGCAACCCCGATGCCAGAACCGACTTCGACGATACCGTCGTGCCGTCGTAGCTGCGCGTGTCGGCAACCGCCTGCAGCGTCAGCGCATGCGGCGTGATGGTCGCCGTACCCACCGCGATGCGATCGAGGGCGTAATTCGCGGCATCAATCCCGGCCAACGTCGCGCCTTCGATCGTCACCGCCTTGCCAGCGCCGGCATGGCGATCGACGAACGCGAGCCTGCCGCCGGACAGTTCGACCTTGTCGTTGCCGATCAGGTTGAACAGCCCGCCAAAGGTGCCGGTCGCCAACGTGGTGCCGTCATATTCCTTGTTATCGACACTCACCGCCGTGGTCAGCAGCCGCTGGGTGATGGCGCCAGCGGCGGTATCACCCACAACGACGTCGTAGTTGGCGCCATTATTGCCGTCAGTGACCGTCCAGCTTCCGTCGATCACACGCAGCACGCGAGCCCCGGCGTTCTTGCCATCGAACGCCTGCTTTGCATCCACGCTGTCGTCGGTCGCCAGGCCGGCGACGCGGACCTGCGCCTTGGAGTCGGTGGTGCCGTCATAGGCGCGGGTGTCCGATGCGGCGCTGAGGGTCAGCGTCGCACGAGCGATATCCGCCGTTGTCGCGTTGATCGCGTCGAGGACATAATTGCCGGCCTCGCTACCGTTGAGCGTCGTCCCTGTCACGGACACGACCTTGCCAACACCCGCGTTTCGATCCGCGAAGGTGAAGCTCCCTCCGGCGATCCCGACCACATCATCCTTCAGGACATTGGTCAACTCCGAGTAATGCCCCGTGGCGTGGATGGTGCCATCATAGACCCGGTCGTCTGCACTGATGGTGGTTGTTACCAGCCTGCGGGAGATGGAGCCGGTGGCATCGATGGTGCGGACGTCATAATTGCCGCCGCCGTTGCCGTCGGTGATCAGATGCTCCGAGACCTTCAGGACGCGCGTGCCGGCGTTGCGGCTGTCGAACGCCTGCCTGGTCTGGATGCTGTCGCCGTCGATCAGCCCGCTGATCGTTACCGGTCCGTTCGAGGCAGTCGTGCCGTCATAGACCCTGGTGTCGTCCGATGCCGTCAGCGTCAGTGCCGCCCGGGCCACATCCGCGGTTCCCAGCAGCGAACCTGACGCCAGCACGAAGTTGCCCAGCGTGTTGCCGTTCAGCGCATAGCCGGTCAGCGTCACGCTCTTGCCGGTACCTGCGTTGCGGTCGGCCAGTGTACCGGTCATGCCGCTGATATCCAGCGTCACCCCTTCGTTGGCGAGCAGCGTCTTGGTCAGGTCGTCGTCCTCACCCGCGCTCAACACCAGCGTGCCATGCTGCGTCACCTTCAGCGCCGTGGTGCCGTCATAGGTCTTCTGCCCGCGGCCGGTCGCCGCGATGTTCACCGTGCGCGCCGTGATCGTGCCGACATTGGCCGCGGCGCTGGTGCTGGTCAGGTCGTAATTGTCCGCATCACGCCCACCAAGCGTCATGCCGCTGACGGTGACGGTCTGGCCCGTCCCGACGTTCTTGCCGGCATAATGCGCCGCGGTGGCATGGACGTCGACCGCGTCACCCTCCACGACCCCGGTAAGGTTCGTGCCCAGCAACGTCGCGACGTCGGTCCCGTCATAGACCTTCGACACCGTGCCCGTCAGCGAACCATCGATCGCCTTGCGACTGATCGTGCCGTTCGCCACCTTCGCGTCGATCGTGTAGTTGCCGCCGTCATTACCGTCAGCGATCGTCCAGCTGTCGGCGCTGATCGTCCGCGTGCCGGCGTTCTTGCCGTCGAACGCCTGCGTCACGCCGCTGATCGTGTCGCCAGCGACGAGACCCGAGACACCCACCGTCCCGCTGGACCGACGCGTGCCGTCATAGACCTTGCTGTCGTCACTCGCCGTCAGCGTCAGCACTGCCTTGCTGATCGTCGCGCTGCTGTCCGCGACCGCGTCCAGCACGTAATTGCCCGCCTCTGCACCGATCAGGCTCAGCCCGGAGACCTTCACCGCCTTGCCCGCGCCCGCGTTGCGATCCGCAAAGACGAACAGCCCGTTGCCGTCCACGTTCACTTCGTCCCGGTCCTGATCCAGCACACCGGTCAACCCGGTGATCGATCCAACCGCATCGGTCGTGCCGTCATAGACCTTGTTATTGACCTGTGCGGCGGCCCGCAGCGAACGCGCGGTGATCGTTCCGGCGACCGGGTCGCCTAAGCTCACCGTGTAGTTGTTGCCGCCATTGCCATCACCGATGCTCCAGGTCGCAACCTGCAACTTGCGGCTGCCGACGTTCTTGCCGTCGAATACCTGCGTCGCGACATAGCCGTCTCCGGTGACCAGGCCATCGGCCTCGACCCGCCCGTTCGACGTCACCGTCCCGTCATAGACCTTGCTGTCCTGCACCGCGCTCAGCACCAGCGCCTTGCGCGTCACCGTCCCGGTGCCCGTCGCAACGCTCGCCAGCACATAGTTCGCCGCGTCCAGACCACTCAGCGTCGCACCGCTCACCGTCACCGACTTGCCCGTTCCCGCATTGCGATCCGCAAACGACAGCGCCCCGCCCGACAGCGACACCACATCGTTCGAAACCACGTTCTGGAGCGAACCAAACGTCCCCGTCGCCGCCGTCGTACCGTCATACTCTCGCGTGTCGACCGTCACCGCCGTCGTCAAAACGCGCTGTGTGATGGCGCCCGCGGCCGTATCACCGATTGAGACGGTGTAATTGTCGCCGCCATTCCCGTCCGAGACGATCCAACTTCCGTCGACAACATGCAGGACGCGTGCGCCAGCATTCTTGCCATCGAAGATCTGCGTGGCGACAACGCTGTCGCCGGTCGCCAGCCCGATGGCACGGATCAACGCCGTCGATTTGGTGGTGCCATCATAGGCGCGTGTGTCGGTACCGGCGTTCAGAACCAGCGCGGCGCGCGTGATGCTGGCGGTGGTGTCGGCGATGGTGTCGAGCACGTAATTGCCCGCATCTGCACCGCTCAGCGTGGTTCCGCTGACCGTGACGGTCTTGTTTGCCCCGACGTTGCGGTTCGCAAAGACCATGTCTCCGCCAGTCGCCGCAACATCGTCATGCTGCATGACGTTGCCGAGATCGGCATAATGCCCCGTGGCGCGGATGGTGCCATCATAGACCCGGTCATCTGCACTGATGGTGGTTGTTACCAGCCTGCGGGAGATGGAGCCGGTGGCATCGATGGTGCGGATGTCATAATTGCCGCCGCCATTGCCGTCGGTGATCAGATGCTCCGAGACCTTCAGGACGCGCGTGCCGGCGTTGCGGCTGTCGAACGCCTGCCTGGTCAGGATGCTGTCGCCGTCGATCAGCCCGCTGATCGTTACCGTCCCGTTCGAGGCAGTCGTGCCGTCATAGACCCTGGTGTCGTCCGATGCCGTCAGCGTCAGTGCCGCCCGGGCCACATCCGCGGTTCCCAGCAGCGAACCCGACGCCAGCACGAAGTTGCCCAGCGTGTTGCCGTTCAGCGCATAGCCGGTCAGCGTCACGCTCTTGCCGGTACCTGCGTTGCGGTCGGCCAGTGTACCGGTCATGCCGCTGATATCCAGCGTCACCCCTCCGTTGGCGAGCAGCGTCTTGGTCAGGTCGTCGTCCTCACCCGCGCTCAACACCAGCGTGCCATGCTGCGTCACCTTCAGCGCCGTGGTGCCGTCATAGGTCTTCTGCCCGCGGCCGGTCGCCGCGATGTTCACCGTGCGCGCCGTGATCGTGCCGACATTGGCCGCGGCGCTGGTGCTGGTCAGGTCGTAATTGTCCGCATCACGCCCACCAAGCGTCATGCCGCTGACGGTGACGGTCTGGCCCGTCCCGACGTTCTTGCCGGCATAATGCGCCGCGGTGGCATGGACGTCGACCGCGTCACCCTCCACGACCCCGGTAAGGTTCGTGCCCAGCAACGTCGCGACGTCGGTCCCGTCATACACCTTCGACACCGTGCCCGTCAGCGAACCATCGATCGCCTTGCGACTGATCGTGCCGTTCGCCACCTTCGCGTCGATCGTGTAGTTGCCGCCGTCATTACCGTCAGCGATCGTCCAGCTGTCGGCGCTGATCGTCCGCGTGCCGGCGTTCTTGCCGTCGAACGCCTGCGTCACGCCGCTGATCGTGTCGCCAGCGACCAGACCCGAGACACTCACCGTCCCGCTGGACCGACGCGTGCCGTCATAGACCTTGCTGTCGTCACTCGCCGTCAGCGTCAGCACTGCCTTGCTGATCGTCGCGCTGCTGTCCGCGACCGCGTCCAGCACGTAATTGCCCGCCTCTGCACCGATCAGGCTCAGCCCGGAGACCTTCACCGCCTTGCCCGCGCCCGCGTTGCGATCCGCAAAGACGAACAGCCCGTTGCCGTCCACGTTCACTTCGTCCCGGTCCTGATCCAGCACACCGGTCAACCCGGTGATCGATCCAACCGCATCGGTCGTGCCGTCATAGACCTTGTTATTGACCTGTGCGGCGGCCCGCAGCGAGCGCGCGGTGATCGTTCCGGCGACCGGGTCGCCTAAGCTCACCGTGTAGTTGTTGCCGCCATTGCCATCACCGATGCTCCAGGTCGCAACCTGCAACTTGCGGCTGCCGACGTTCTTGCCGTCGAATACCTGCGTCGCGACATAGCCGTCTCCGGTGACCAGGCCATCGGCCTCGACCCGCCCGTTAGACGTCACCGTCCCGTCATAGACCTTGCTGTCCTGCACCGCGCTCAGCACCAGCGCCTTGCGCGTCACCGTCCCGGTGCCCGTCGCAACGCTCGCCAGCACATAGTTCGCCGCGTCCAGACCACTCAGCGTCGCACCGCTCACCGTCACCGACTTGCCCGTGCCCGCATTGCGATCCGCAAACGACAGCGTCCCGCCCGACAGCGACACCACATCCTTCGAAACCACGTTCTGGAGCGAACCAAACGTCCCCGTCGCCGCCGTCGTACCGTCATACTCTCGCGTGTCGACCGTCACCGCCGTCGTCAGGGTACGACGGTCAATGATCCCCGCAGCCGAGGCCAGCGAAACAGTATAGTTATTTCCGTCGTTGCCATCCTGCACCTGCCAGCCGTCCTGAACGATCAGCAAGCGGGCGCCCGCATCTTTACCGTCAAATGCCTGGATGGCAGTGAAGCTATCGTTGTCCTTCAGTCCGATCGCGCGCACCCGAGCATTCGAGTCAGTAGTGCGATCATAGGTCTTCCGGTCGTCGACCGCGGTCAGGGTCAGCGCGGCCTTGGTGATCGTGGCGGTTCCATCAGCAAGCGGCGCCAGCTCGTAGTTGCGTGCGTCCATTCCCGTCAGAGTCGCATTTGAAATCGTGACGGTCTTGCCGGTGCCGACGTTGCGATTTGCGAACGTCAGCGTGCCGGTGGCGGAAACGATCTCGTTGCCGACGAGGTTTTCGAGCGCGCCGAATGTGCCGGTCGCCCCGGTGGCTCCGTCATAGACCTTGTCGTCGACGCTCACCTTCGTGGTCACGACGCGCTTGGTGATCGTGCCGTCGGTGTTGACCGTCTTCACCGCATAGTTACCGCCGTCATTGCCGTCGGCTATCGCCCAGTCGCTGATCACCAGCGTTCGTGCGCCGGCATCCTTGCCGTCGAAATGCTGGCTTGCCTGCACCTGATCCCCGACCACCAGACCATCGACCGCAAAGCTGGCGGACGATCGGTTGGTGCCGTCATAGCTGCGGCTGTCCGCACCCGCCGTGAGCGTCAGCACCTTGCGCGTGATGTCCGCCGTACCCAGCGCCACGCCCGTGTCGAGCACGTAATTGCCCGATGCATTATTGGCGAGCGCATAGCCCGACAGCGTGACGACCTTCGCGGTGCCGGCGTTACGGTCCGTGAACACGCCATTGACGCCAGCGTCGTTGAGCGTCACGCCATCGGCGTCCAGCATCGCGCGCGTGTCGCTGTCGGTGGCCTGCGCCAACAACGAGCCGAGATCGGCATGGCTCAACGCAATCGTGCGGTCATAGACCTTCGAGCCCGCGCCCGTGGTCGTCAGGACGACGCGACGCGCCGTGATCTCGCCGATGTCGGCCGAGGCGTGATCCTGATCGAGCACGTAATTGGCCGCGTCGTCGCCCGCCAGCGTCATGCCAGTGACCGTAACGCGCTTGCCCGACCCGACGTTGGCATCGGCGAAGGTTGCATTGGTCGCCGCGATGTCAACGTGATCGCCCCTGACGACACCCGTCAGGTTCGCACCTGTCAGCGCCGCAGCAGTGGTGCGGTCATAGGTCTTGCTGACCGTGCCGGCCAGCGCTCCGCTCAGTCCCTTGCGGGTAATCGTTCCGGTCGCTTCGACCTTCACGACGCGGTAATTGCCACCTTCGTTACCGTCGCTGACGGTGAAGCCGTCTTGAACGCGCAGGAAACGCGATCCGGCGTTCTTGGCTTCGAACGCCTGGGTTACGCCGTCGATCTTGTCGCCGTTCGCCAGGCCGGCAACGGCCACGACGCCCGCCGACGTGGTGGTGCCGTCGTAGGTTCGGCTATCCGCCACCGCCGTAAGCGTAAGCGCCGCACGATCGATGTTGCCGGTGCCGGACGCGATCGTCCCCAGCTCGTAATTGTCCGCCTGCCGCCCGGCCAATCTCGCGCCGGTGGCATTTACCGCCTTGCCAGTGCCGGCATTGCGATCTGCGAAGGTGAGCACCGCGTGGCTGCCATCGACGGTGACCTCGTCGTCACCGAGCACGCCCGCAAGGCCGTCAACGGTGCCCGTCGCGACGACAGTGCCGTCATAGACCTTGTTATTAACCGTCACCGATGCGCCAATGATGCGCTTGTCGATGGTCCCCTGCGCCACTTGGCCGAGCGAAACGACGTAGTTCCCCCCGTTGTTTCCATCGACCACACGCCATCCGGCATCAACCTGCAGGTCATGCGTGCCCGCCGTCACGTCTGCGAACGACTGGGTCGCAACGACCTCGTCACCCTCAATCAGACCGGTGGCCGTGACCCGTCCTGCGGAATTTGAGGTACGATCATAGACCTTGCGATCGGTGACGGCGCTTAGCGTCAAGCCCTTGGCCAAGACCGTGCCGGTCCCGCTGGCGAGCGACGCAACCGTATAGTTCTGCGCGTCGTCCCCCGTGAGGGTGATGCCGGAAGCGTAGACGGTCTTGTTCGCGCCGGCGTTCCGATCGGCGAAGGTCAGCGTCGCGGCATCAGGATCGACCGCGACCTTGTCCGTTCCGATCTTTCCGGTGAAGCTGTTGAACGTACCGGTCGCAGCAGTAGTGCCGTCATAAATCTTGGTATTGATCGTGAAGTCAGCAACCAGCGCCTTGCGGTCGATCGTCCCTGCCACCGCGGAGCCGAGGCTGACCAGATAGTCGTTGCCGCCGTTATCGTCGATGACGGTCCAGCCGCTGACCTGAAGCAGGCGAGAACCCGCATTCTTGCTGTCGAACGACTGTGTCGCAACCACGCTGTCGCCGGTAAACAGGCCACTGAATGTTGCCGTACCCTGCGATGAGCTGTCGCCGTCGTAGACCTTGCGATCGGCGACGGCGGTGAGCACCAGATTGGCGCGGCCGATCGTCGCTGTGCCCTTGGTCACGGTGATCGGATCAAGCACGTAATTGTCGGCGTCCGCGCCCTCCAGACGCGCATTTGAAACGGTCACTGCCTTATCGATGCCGGCATGGCGATCGGCGAAGGCGAGATCCGCAGCAACGCTCAGACGGTCATTTTCCACCATGTTGGTGATTGTGCCAAAGGTACCGGTCGCCACGGTCGTAGCGTTATAGGTCCGGTCATTCGCGCTCACCGAGCTGGCAACGGCGCGCTTGCTGATCGTGCCCGCGCCATCCTTCCTTTCGACGGTGTAGTTGTCGCCGCTGTTGCCATCGGTGATGGTCCATTCGCTGACCCTGAGCGAGCGGTCTCCGGCGTTCTTGGAATCGAACACCTGCTTGGCCACAACGGAGTCACCACTGACCAGCCCGCTTTGGCTCACATCAGCCGTCGAGCTGATCTTACCGTCGTAAACCTTCGAGTCGCCGACCGCGGTCAGCGTCAGGATCTTACGGGCGACATTCACGATACCCTGTACCGGCCCGGGAGCGAGCACGTAATTGCCCGACGCATTGTTGCCGAGCGCAAAGCCCGTCAGCGATGCGCTCTTGCCGCTGCCCGCGTTACGATCCGCCAGCGTGCCGACGATGCCACCAGCGTCCAGCGTGATCGCATCTTCCGTCAGCAGTGCCGTGGTCGCATCGTCTCCATCGGCCATCTTCAGGACCAGAGAACCGAGATGCGAAGCATCCACCAAGGCGGTACCGTCATAGGTCTTCGCGCCGGCGCCGCTCGCCGTGATCACCACTTGACGCGCCAGGATCTCGCCGACGTTGGCTGCCGCATGGTCGCTGTCGAGCACATAATTGCTGGCATCATCGCCGGTCAGAGTCATGCCGCTTACCGTCACCAGCTTGTTGGTGCCGACGTTACGATCGACATATTCCGCGGTAGTTGCCGTGACAGTGACCCGGTCGGTGTCGATCACGCCCGAAAGGTTGGTCGGCAGGATCGTGGCCGCAACGGTACGGTCGTAGACCTTTGAAACCGTACCGCTCAGGCTGCCGCTGATCGTCTTCTTGTCAATCGTGCCAACCGCTTCCACCTTGCGGACGGAGTAGTTCCCGCCATCGTTACCGTCACTCACCGTGTAACTGTCAATCAGCAGCGTGCGATCGCCCGCGTTCTTCTCGGCGAACGCCTGCTTGGCAAACGCCTCGTCTCCGGTAACCACCCCTTCGATCTTCACCGTGCCGTTCGAGGCGCGGGTTCCATCATAAGTCTTGTGGTCGCTGGCGGCGGTCAGCGTCAGGATCGCCTTTTTGATATCGGCCAGACCCTGAACGCTGGCGTTGACCAAAGCGTAATTGCCCAGACCGTTGCCGGTCAGCGTATAGCCCGTCAGCGTCACGCCCTTGCCGGTGCCCGCATTGCCATCGGCGAAGATGCCGCTGACCGATGAAGTCCCCAGGGTAACGTTGTCAGTCGACAGCAGCGTTTGGGTGGCCAGGTCGCCATCGGCCATGACGAACCCCAGCGTTCCAAGCTGCGTCGACGAGAGCGCCGTCGTGCGGTCATAGGTCTTCGAGCCGCTTCCGCCGACCGTCACCACGATCTGACGCGCCGTGATCGAACCGATGTTGGCCGAGGTATGATCCTGATCCAACACATAGTTTTCGGCATCATCACCAGCCAACGCCATGCCGGTCACGGTGACCGACTTGCCGGAGCCGACATTGACGCCGTCGTACTGGGCGCTGGTTGCTGTCACCGAAACCGCATCGCCCGAGACTACGCCGGACAGATTGGCCGGCAGGATCGTCGCAGTATCGGTTCCGTCATAGACCTTGGTGACACTGCCGCTCAGACTGCTGCTGATCGTCTTGCGATCGATCGAGCTCGTCGCGTCGACCTTGACCACCTGATAATTGCCGCCGCCATTGCCGTCGCTAATCAGCCAGTGATCCGCGCTCAGGGTCCGGCTACCAGCCTTTTTGCTGTCAAACGCCTGCGTCACGCCACTGATCGTGTCGTCGCCAATCAGACCGGTGACATCCACCGCACCATCTGATGCGGTCGTGCCGTCATAGGTCTTTGCGACGGCCGAAGCGGTGAGCTTCAGAGTCGCCTTGGTGATGTTGGCCGTGCCGCTGCCCAGGGAGCCAAGTGTGTAGTTGCCCGCATCCGCACCGCTTAGGGTGGCGCCGGTGACGACCACCGCCTTGCCGTTGCCGACATTCCGATCAAGGAACTTCAGTACGCCACTGGCCGCGTCTATCTGTACGGCGTCCTGGTCCACCACGCCGCTCAGGCCCGTGAACGTGCCAGACGCAGTGATCCCACCGTCATAGACCTTGTTGTTGACCGTTACAGCGGCGTTGATGACCCGCTTGTCAATCGTGCCATGTGCAGCGCTGCCAAGCGTCACGACGTAATTCTGCCCGCCGTTGCCGTCGCTGACAGCATAATGATCGACCTGCACGTCGTGCGTACCCGCCGTCCGGCTGGCGAAGACTTGGCTGGCGATCACCGCGTCGCCAGTGATCAGACCGGTAGCTTGCACCGCGCCGCCAGACGCGACCGTACCGTCGTAGATCTTGCTATCGTCAACCGCCGACAGCAACAACGCCCTGGCATTTATCGTGCCGGTGCCGCGGGCAACGTCGCTGAGCACGTAATTGCCCGCGGCGCCGCCGCCCAGGGTCGCCCCCGTCACCGTTACCGCCTTGCCAGCACCCGCATTCCGATCGGCGAACGAAAGCACGCCGCCGCTTACCGTCACATCCTCGTTATCGACCACGTTCTGCAGGGTGCCGAACGTGCCCGTGGCATTCGTGGTCCCGTCATAGTCACGCGTCTCAACGGTGATCGCTGTGGTCAGCACCCGCTTGTCGATCAAGCCCGCCGATGTCGCGAGGGTGACATCGTAGTTGCCGCCGCCGTTACCGTCGTTGATGCTGTATCCGCTATCGACCGACAGCACGCGCGCGCCAGCGTTTTTAGCGTCGAAATGCTGGGTCGCGGCATAGCTGTCGCCCGATATCAGCCCGCTAACCACGACAATCCCACTCGATGCGGTGCTGCCGTCATAGGTCTTTCGATCAACGCCAGCTGTCAGCTTGAGCGCCGCCTTTGTGATCGACGCCGTACCGTCGGCCACCGGTGCGAGCGTGTAGTTGCGTGCATCGGCTCCCGTAAGCGCCGCATCGGAAACGGTGACAGCCTTGTCGGTTCCGGCGTTGCGATCTGCGAACGTCAGCGTGCCGGTGGCGCTCACCGTTTCATTTTGGACAAGGTTCCGAAGTGCGCCAAACGTGCCCGTCGCGTCCGTTTTACCGTCATATACCTTGTCATTGGCGCTGACCGTCGTGGTGACCACGCGCTTGTTGATCAACCCGTCCGCCGTGTTGGTAGTGACGGCATAGTTCGCGCCACCATTACCGTCCGCGACGGTGTAGCGGGTGACGTAGAGTTGCCGGCTTCCGGCATCCTTGCCTTCGAACGCCTGCTGAGCGTCCACGGTGTCGCCGACGATCAATCCGGAGAACTTGACGAGCGCCGCTGAATCGACCTTCCCGTCATAGGTCTTGCTGTCCGTCGCGGCGTTCAGCGTCAGCGCCTTGCGTGCGACGTCAACGATCCCCTGTACAGTGGCGCCGGCCAGGACAAAATTGCCCAGATTATTGTTGACCAGCGAGAAGCCGGTCAGCGTTGCCACCTTGCCCGTGCCAGCGTTGCGATCCGCCAGCGTGCCATGCAGATCGTCGGCGTTGATGCTGACACCATCCGTCAGCAACAGCGCCCGCGTGTCCGCGTCCGCAGCCACGACGGCCAGCGTGCCGACCTGATCATGTGCAAGTGCGGTACTGCCGTCATAGATCTTGCCGCCAGTGCCAGTCGTTGCCGTATTGATAACGCGCGCGGTGATCGTGCCGACATTGCCCGATGCATCGGTGCTTTGCAGCACGTAATTGTCGCCGTCGGTGCCGCCCAGCACCATGCCGCTGACCGTCACCAGCTTGTTGATGCCGGTATTTTTGTCCGCGTAGTGGGCGCTGGTCGACGAAACGCTTACGCTGTCGCCTCCGACGATCCCCTGCAGCGACGCTCCTGACAGGATCGCATCGTCGGTCCCGTCGTATGCCTTGCTGATCGGATTCGTCAGCAGCCCGGAAATCGTCTTTTTGACGATTGTGCCGGCCGCATCGTTAACAACAACGGTATAATCATTGCCGTTATTGCCGTCGTTGATCGTCCAGCCGTTGACCTTGACCTTGAGCAAGCGATCGCCCGCATTCTTGCCGTCGAACACCTGGATCGCCGAGGCTGTATCGTCGTCGATCAGCCCCTCTATCTTTGCCTTGAGGGCGGAATCTACGTTGCCATCGTAAGTCTTGCTGTCGGTGACGGCGCTAATCGTCAGCGTAGCCCGCTTGATGTTCGCTGCGCCATTACCGATGGCAGCGAGCAGGTAATTGCCGGCGGCGGTGCCCTTCAGCCCATAGCCCGCGACTGTCACCGCCTTTCCGTTTCCGGCATGGCGATCAAGGAATGACAGTTCGGTGAGGCTGGTGTCGAGCGCGACATCGTCGTTGTCGATCTTGTTCGTCAGCGCAGTGAAACTGCCGGTTGCTGTCTTTTTGCCATCATAGACCTTGTCGTCTGCAATCAGGCTGGTGGATAGCAGACGCTGGCTGATCGTACCGTCGGCTGCGATCCCCTTGGTCACCACATAGTTCGCGCCGCCGTTCCCATCGGTGATCGTATAAGCGTCGTTCACCTGCAGCTTGCGGCTACCCGCATTGCGGCTGTCGAAGGACTGATTGGCCGCAACGCTATCGCCCTCGACCAAACCGTTGGCTTGAACGATTCCACCGGACGAAATAGTCCCGTCGTACGTCTTGTTGTCGGTAGTGGCAGTCAGGAGCAGCGCCTTGGGCGTAATCGTCCCGATATTGCCCGAAACGTTCGATCCGACGGTGTAATTGGCGGCATCGTCATTGGTCAGCGCCAAAGCACTGACGCTGACCACCTTGCCGGTACCGGCATGACGGTTGGCGAAAGTGCCGGTCACACCATTGGCCACCGAAACCTTGTCTCCCGCAAAGACACCGGTGAGCGCCACGTTGTCTGTCGTCAACGAGACGGTTGTCGCCCCGTCGTAAACCTTGCTGACCGAACCCGTCAGACCCGCCGTCAGGGCGAACGGGGTGATCGCGCCAACGTTCCCGGACACGTTGGCTGCGACCGCGTAGTTGCTCGCGCCATCTCCTGTCAGCGACAAACCTGTGACCGTGACGAGCTTGTTCGTGCCGACATTCTTGTCGGAATACAAACCGCCGGTCGGCATGACTAACGACACCGCCTCGGAGCCGATGACACCGGTCAGCGTGTAGTTTGACGCTTGGAGCGTCGCTGTCTTGCCCGAGTCATAGACCCTGTTGACCGCACCCGTCAGCCCAGCAGTCAGCAACTTGGGGGTAATGACACCGATCGTGCCCGTCACGAAAAGCGTACCGAGCTGGTATCCATACACCTTGGTGGTGCCGTCACGGACGACAACCGCAAGGTCGTCCGCCAGCACCGTCTTGCCCGTGCCGGCATCCTTGGTGTCGAATGAAGCGGTCGAATAGACGGTCGCGTGCTCGGTGCCGTTCAGCCCCGTGACAAGGAAGTTCGTCTGCGCGAGATTGGCGTCGGTCGTGCCGTCATAATCGCGGCTGTAGGTGCCTGTCAGCGCGACCGAGATGCTGGGAGACTTATTGTAGAGTACCCCGTTCCCGGTGTCGAGCGCCGGGGTCGTCGACCCAAACACCGCACCATATTGGCGGAAGGCGAGCTTCAGGCCGCCCAGCGAGTCGCTTGCCGACGATTGCGACCACAGCAGCCAGCGGCCGTTCGGGGTCGACAATGCCGAGGCTCCGGCATTGTTGATGACCTTGGTGCCCGTCGTCAGGTTCAACGGCGTTCCACCGCCCGCGGCGACGACCGACGCATTGCTGGCGATTGTCAGGTCGCTGCCCGCGCGGATCAGGCCGGTCTGTGTCGTGACATTGTCGTTGATGGTGAGCGCGCTCTGCGTGGTGAGCGACAGATTGCCGGTCACCGCCAGCTTGCCGAGGCCGCTGATCGCGTTCGACGAACGCGTCAGCGCGAGCGAACCGGCCGAACCGCTCAGCCCGCCGGTCGTCACATCGACCGACTGCGTGACCGCGCCGACCGCGTTCAGCGCGAGACCGCCGGACGCGGTCAGCCCATCGGTCCCGCCTACTGCGATCGCCCCGCCCGACAACAGCGACAACAGGCCGGAATATGTCTTGGCGCTCGCGGTCGTGTTGAAGCTGAGCGACGCCGCGTCGAGCGACCCGAACGTTACCGAGCCGTACGCCGCGCGATAGGCGTTGGCGGAGATCAGCGCGGGGAGGATGTTGCCATCGACCACGAATGCACCGCCCGCCTGCGGACGCAGCGTCAGCGCACCGGTGGTGTTGAGCTTCGCAGGCGCGCCGCTGCCGTTGTTGAGCGCCATGGCGTTGGCGATCAGGGTCAGACCGCCGCTGCCGCCGGCCCCGATCAGTGCCGCACCGTTCGGCCCCTGATAGATGCCGAGGGACGTGCCGCCGGACACCCGGCCGTCCAGCGTCACCGCGCCCGATCCGGTGGTGTTGATCAGCGGAGTGCTGCCCGAACCCTGGTCGAGGTAGATGCCGTAATTGGTCGTTCCCGAACCGCCACCACCAGTACCGGTGATCGTCGTCGCACCGCTGGACGCCGAGGTGATCGACGACGCGGACACATAGACGCCGACATTGCCCGAGGCTCCGCCGCCACCTTGGCCGCCGATCGCGACCTTGCCGGTCTGGCCGGTGCCGCTGAACCCGACCGTTGACCCCTTCAGCACCACGCCTGCCAGATTGCCGCCGGTGCTGCCCAACGCATCGCCGGAACCACCGACCAGCACGTCGCCGCCTGCTGCGGTGACGATCGCATTCTCGATGTGAACCGCGTCCGAGTTGGCGTTCTGCAAGGTCTTGCCATAGACGGTCAGACCGCCGGTGCCCGCCGTGACGCTGACGCCGGTCAGGTTGACACCGCTACCCTGACCCGATCCGCCTGAAGCGCTGTAGCCGTAAAGGCGAATGGCGCCCGCGCCCGTGGTCGACAGCGAGGCATTGTTCGCGCTGGTCAGCCCAAGCCCGGTCGTGGCCGACACGCCACGAATTTCGATATCGCCGCCCCCTGCGTTCAGCTGACTGGGATCGGCCAAGGAGATCTGCGCGCCGGTCGCCGTCAAAGTATCGCTGAAGGCCAGATAGTTGGCGCGCGACACGCTCGGATCTACAACCGGGGAGCTCGTTGCCGAACCGCCGCGAAGCAAGATGGTGCCGCCGCGCGTGGCGATGGCACTGCTGACAGTCACCGTCCCGGTCGTGGCGTCATGCGCACGACCGTTCAGCGTAACGTTCAGCTTCCCCGCGCCCGCCGCGGCAGTGATACCGTTGGCGATCGTGACGTTGCCGTCGGAGTTGACGGTCAGGGTCGAGGTTCCGGCCGCATTGGCAATCTTGGTGATCGCCGCGGGGGTGAGGTTCGACACGGACGACAGCGTCATGTCGCCGGTCGCCCAGTTGATCGCGCCGGTGGTGAGCGTCGTTCCGGCGTTCAGTGACAGGGCACCGCTGTTCGTCGCAGCCGGCTGGGTGATCGTGCCGGTCGAGATGCTTTTCAGCGCCGTCATCGCCAGCGAAGACTTGGCGGAGATCGTCCCGGTCGAGATCGTGCCGGTATCGTTGCTGGCAAGCCCGCCCGTGAACGTGCTTGCGCCGCCGAGCGTCAGGTTGCCAGCGGCAATCCATTGCCCGGAGGCGGTAAGCGCACCGTCGAAGCTGGCGCTGTTCGAGTTGCCCGCGATCTGGACACCGCCGCCCGACGACGTGATGCTGTTCGTGAAATTCCCCGTCTGGGTGATCGCGCCGAACATATAGATCGTCTTGTTCGACGAAACGTTCAACGCGCCGCCCGTGACGTTATAGGCCACGGCAGACTGTCTGCCCGACGCTGAATAATTGTCAAAGCCCCAGGTCGCGCCGGAATCTGCCGTCGCGGTGATGTTCAAGCCGCCCGCACCGGCATTGATCGTGACGGGCGTATTATAGTCGTTGCTGCCGAAGGCGATCGCGGACGTGCTGGAATTGCCGACCGGCGCGGACACCCCGCCCGCCCCCGTCAGCGTGACCGAGTTCGAGCCGGTGATCGTGACGGCGCCGGTAGCATCGAAGAGGATGCCCTGTTGGCTCTTTGTATTACCGCTGGTGGTCGAATCGCCCTCGATCGACACGTCCTTGCCTGAGATCGTCAGCGCGGTGGTGCCGGTCTTCCACACGCCGATGCCGCCGACGCCGGTGCCCAACAGGGTGACATTGCCGGTCGTGGTGACGCTGGACGCGCTGGATTGGTCGAAGGCGATGCCGACATTGGCGCCCGCCTTACCCGTCAGCTTGATGTCCCCGCTGCCACTCTGGATGGTGGTGCCGAGGATATTGAGGCCCCGGCCCGTGCCCCCCGTCGCATCGCCCGTGATGCTGATCGCGGCGTTACCGCTGGTCTGGACCGACGAGCCGGACTGGAGACCGACGCCATTCATGGAGCCGATGCTCGTCCCTCGCAGCGTGATGGCGCCGCCATCAGCGGAGCCGCGCCGCGCATCCAGCGCACCGGTACCCGTCACGTACAGCCCGCTGGCGTTCGAATTACCGGTCGCCGCTCCACTAGCAGATGCGTCCCCACCTCCGATGAGGATTGCGCCGCCCTGCGTGGTGATGGACTTGAATATACCGACGCTACCCGTCGCCGCGCCACCCGATCGCGACGCGATCGTCACGTCCATCTTGTTCGCACCGGCCTCGGTCGTGATGGCGTTGCTAATCGTAACGTCGCTGGCCGAAAGGAGCGTGAGCGATGAATTCGCCGTCGACGTGCTCTTTCGCGTGATCGACGCTGGCGTCAGCGCCGCACCGGCATCGAGCGTCAGCGCCGTCGATCCGTTCAGCGTGATCGCGCCGGTGGTCAGTGCGCCAGCGGCCTTGATATTGCTCGCGGCCGCCGTCTTCAGGTCGATCGCGCCCGTCGTCACCGCGGCGTTCGCCGAGGTGATCGACACGAGCCCGGTCGTGCCGGTCTGGCTGATCGCCTGCGTGCTCACCGCCTGATTGCCCGTGATCGTCAAGGCTGCGCCCGAGGTCAGCGAGTTGGTCGCCGTAACAGTCGTCGTTCCCTTGAGCGTCAAATCCTTGCTAGTCGAGATCGCGCCAAAGGTGCTTACGGCACCGGCAGCGGAACTGATCGTCAAGGCGTCGGCGTTCGTTCCGGTGTAGCTATTGACATAGACCAGGCCGCTCGACGTGCTGATGACACTGGCACCACCGCCGGTTTGCGTGATCGTACCACGGTAATATACCGATTTGTTGCCCGTTATGTTCACCGCGCCAGCGGAATTTATCGTCAATCCTGGCGCCGTCTCGTTGGGACTGGCCGAGTTGTTTGTCCAGTTGTCGACACTGAAACCAGCGCCCGTGTCAGCGCCGGTACCATCGATAACAACGCCCCCCGCACCAGCGGTCATGTTGACTTTCGCAACATTGTCACGGCTGCCGAAGGAAATGGCGGAAGCACTACTATTGTTGGAGGCATTGCTGCCACCGACGCCTATGATCGACAGCTTGCCCAGCGCGGTCACGGCGAAGGCATTGGTGTTGTTGAACAGGATGCCGTTCCTGCTATCCGCACCGCCCAGCGAACTGCCCGTCAGCTTGACGTTTTTGCCGGACAGGGTGCCGGACGTCGCGGTCGTGTCCACCAGGATGCCGACATATTTGGTCGACGTGCCGGTCAGGGTCAGATCGCCGTTGGTCGAGACGGTAGAAGACGACGAACCCGTGATACGGATGCCCGACCCGTCCTTGGACGTCCCATTGGCATTGGTGGTCGTGCCTTGCAGCGTGATGCTGCCCTGATCGGCGGACAAGCGGCCACCCTCGATGATCAGGCCGGTATAGCTGGCCACGGTGCTGCCGACAGCGGTGATCGTGCCGGTGCCGGTGGTCCGCACGGCGCCGCGCACCGACACACCGACCGTCGAGTTACCATCGGTATTGGCCCCCCGCATCAGGATGTTGCCGCCACCGGCATCAAGGAGCCCCGCCGTGCTCACGAAAAGCCCGGTGCCCGAGGACGACGCAGCCGAACCGCTCTTGTCGGTCGCCGATCCGCCATACAGATTGATGTCGCCGCCAAGGCTGGTGATCGTCGAGGATACGGTGATGGCACCGCTGGCGGAATCGGTGGCGCGGCTGTTCAGATTGATGTTGAACTTGCCCGCGCCCGATTCCGCCGTGATTGCGGAGTTGACGTTGATATCTCCGGCCGACTTGATGGTCAGCGTGGAGTTGCCGGTCGCCGATGCCTTTTTGGTGATCGTGCCGAAGCTGGTCGTCGTGCCGCTTAGCAGGGTGTCGCCGGTCGTCGCCAGCGTGATGTTGCCGATCCCGACACCGCCACTGGCCGCCGCGATCGTGACCGTCCCGCCGTTCGACGTGAAGTCCGGCAACGCGATCGCGCCAGTGGCGCTACGAATTTCCGTCGCCCCACCGGCCGTAATGCTGCCCCCGGTGATGGAGATCGCCTTATCGGCATTTGCCCCGGCATTGATCGACAATGCGCCACCGGCGACGATGGTGGACCCGGTGGTGAGATAGCCATTCACCGATGCCGCGCCCGTGGCAGCGGCCGCGTTCAACGTAAGAGCGCCGCCCGACTGCAGAATCAAACTCGTGCTTTGCTGGGTACGTCCAATGAGTATTGCGCTTTTCGGACGGGTCGTATCGCTCGAAAACCCGCTCACGCCCCCCGTCGCGGTCATGGTGATCGCGCCGCCCGTCTTGATCGTATGGCTGCCATTCGCACCGCCGCCGCCGCCCGTGCCGACGATCGCGATACCCTCCACCGAATTGGTGCCGGAAGAGGTGCCGGTCAGGCTGATATTGCCGGTGGTCGACGTGACGGAGACCGCGCTGTCGGAATTGATCATCAACGCCGTGTCGGCGCCCGTCGCGGTGCCGGTCAGCGAGATGTCGCCCGACACGCTGCTGATCGAAGCGGAATTTCTCAACAGAGTACCGACGCCGCCGAACGCGCCGCCCGCGCTGCTGCCGTTGATAACGATCGCGCCGGCGGTCGTGGCCACATTGCCCCAGAGATCGGCTCCGTAATTGTTATTGCCGACCGCCTTGATGCCGATCGCGCCGCTGCCGCTGGTCTTGACCGTCGTACCGGCGTCGAAGCGCACGGCGGCCGTCCCGGCGGCCCCGACGGCGGTGTTGGTCTGCTCACCCGCAAAGCCGATATTGCCGCCCCCGGCGTTGAGCACCGTGCTCGATCCCGAAACCTGGACGCCGAAATTATCGCCATTGGCCTTGGCGGTGCCCGCCGTCGCGAAAGTCGTCGGATCGGTGGCGACCGGCGCGACCGATCCACCCCAGCCTGCGATATCACCACCTTGCGTGGTAATGTTGCTGGCGATCTTGATCGCGCCCAGCGCGCCGTCTTTGAAACGGCTGTTCAGATAGACGTTGAGCTTGCCCGCGCCCGCCGAGGCGGCAATCGCGCTGCTGACCGTGACATCGGAATCGGACTTCAGGCGCAGCGTCGAGTCGCCGACGCCCCCCGACTTGGTGATGCCGGAGGTGAGATTGAGCGCGTTTCCGCTGTAGAGCTCGATCTGACCGGCACCGTTCTGGGTGATCGCGCCAGCGGTTATGGATTTGGCGGCCGTCAGTTTGATGTCGCCAGGCCCGCTGACGGCACCGACCGTCACATCGCCGAAAACACTCTGAAAGGTGACACTTCCAGCCGCTCCAGTAGCTGATACAGCATTGGCAAGCGACAGCCCCCGCGTACCAATGATCCTCAGGTTGCCGCTACTGGAAATCAGCGCAGTCGATGCGCTGTAAAGCGATGGGACGGTTGCGCTTCCATTTGTACTCTGTCCGTCAAGAAATAAACCGCCCGTTCCGGCCGTAATTTCTTTAGCATCTGAGGTAATTTTGATGCCGTAGCTACCAGCGCTGGATGCACCACCATTCAGCGATATGTTCCCACCATCCTTGGTAACGATGGAAGAGGCACCTGAGATGGTGATTCCATTACCCGTGCCGTTGGTGTTCGCCCAAAGCCAGATATTACCACCGCCGGCATCAATTTTAGCACCGCTGATCGTAGCGGCATCGCCAGCAGCCGTATTAATCCAGTCGTCGCCGTCAGCCCCGCCGCCGACATTAAGATTACCGCCGTTCAGCTTGATATTGTTGTTGATGGCAACATTGCCAGTCTTGTTGGTGCTGCCGACCTGCACGCCCAACACCAGGTCGAGCTTGCCGACCCCCGATCCGCTTACGTCGACCGCACCGTTCAGAATAATGCTGCGATAGGCGTTCAGCACCAATTTGGCGTTCGACGCGCCCGAACTCTTTGAAATAGTGGTGCCCGCCGCCAGCGTGATGTCGCCATTGCCGCCACCGCTGCTGCCGGTCGCGATCAGCACGTTGGTGCCCGCGTTCAGCGCGCTGTTGATCGCAGCAACGTCGGCAGTCGACGTCGATGCCGTGGGCGTGAAGGTCAGCGGCGACGTGCCCGCGAAATTGCCGTTGGTCGTGCCGCTGGTGATCGTGATGTCCGACGGATCGAGCAGCCACTGGCCCGCCGCGCCCTGCCCGCCGAGCGCGTTGACGCTGCCCAGCGCCTGCAACGTGCCCTTGGACGAGGTTTCCACCCGACCGCCGCCCAGCGTGCCCTGCGCGTCCACGCTGCCGAGGAAGTTGGTATAGGCGTCGGACCACAGCACCGCCGCGCCGCCCTTGCCCGCGCTGCCCGACACGTCGACCTTGGCGCTGTCGGCCATCACCACCGCATCGGCATGGCCGATCGCGTGATCGGCCAGCGCCAGCGAGGAATCTGCGCCGCCCTGCCAGTCGCCGCCGATCAGCACGGTGCCGCCGCTGGTGCCACTGGCATCGACCAGCGCCTTGTCGCCGACCAGGACGTTCTTGGCGGTCACTTCGACCTTGCCGCCCGCGCCATCGGCGGTGCGGGCGCGCAGCGTGCCGGTCAGTTGCGCCTCGCCGCCCTCGGCGGTCAGGAAGATGCGGCCGCCGCGCGTATCGACGCCCTGGGCGTTGACGATACCCGCCGTGTTACCGGCCAGCGCATAGACGTTGCCGCCCTGCGCGCGCAGCTCCGCCTCGGCCGCCCGGATCGCGCCGACATTGGTGGCGGACGTGCCGTTGCCGCCCACCACGACCGAGAACCTGCCGTTCTCCAGCCCCCGGTCGCGCAACAGCACCTGATAGCCGGCAAGCAGCCCGACGCTGCCATTCGCGGCCTCCAGGCTGCCCTCGTTCACCACCTTCGCCGCGACGAGCGCGACATCGCCGCCCGCCGCACCGATCCGGCCGTAGTTGATGATCGACGCCTCGCTCGCCCCCGCCAGCGTCAGGCTGCCGCCCGCCAGGAACCGCTCGTTGGTCAGGTCCTGCGTCGAGGCGACGAATGAACCGCCGACGTCGACGCGCCCTTCACGCCCGAAGACGATGCCGTTGCGGTTGATGAGGTAGACCGACCCGCTCGCGCTCAACAGCCCGTCGATGCTGCTGACGTTCGCCCCGGTGACGCGGTTCAGCGTCGCGCCCGAACCGTTCTCGACACGGACGCTGCCACCCTTGCCGATCGAGAAGTCGTTCCAGTCGATGATCGCCTTGTTGCTCTCCTGGCGGATCGTCAGCCCCATGCCCGATTGCTCGATCGCGGCCTGGCCGACCACGACCTGGCCACCGGTTGGCAGCGTCTGCGCACGCACCGGGGTCACACCCGGCAACAGGCCGCACAGCGACAGGCCGAAGATTGGCAGACGGGCGAACAACGAACGCTGGCTGCGGATAGCAAAGCTCTTCATGACGTAACCCTGTTTCCAAACATGCTCAGAAAGCAAAAATGCCTAACCCGTCTTAATCAAAAACCGGACTAACACTTATCGCCATCAATAGATCTTCCTTGCCACAACCATCGCTAATTAGCGTTACCGGCCTACAATTCGATTTTCATTGTATACAATGCTGATGGTTTGCAACTGTAGGTTACAGGAAGACATAAAAAAGACGGCCGAACTCTTGAGAGTCCGGCCGCCAGGCTGGGGAAAGAGGAAGCGGGGAGCGCCCGCAGCCGACTAATCGGCCGAGGCGAGCTCTTCAGCGGGCTGAGCGGCGGTCTGCGCGTCGCGACGCGCGATCAGACCGTCCCAACGAGCCAGCGAGAACAGATGCGCATAGACCGCAATCAGCGCACCGCTGCGTACCAGGCGCAGCATTGCCTCGTCGCCAAGCTCCATGAGCTTCTTTTCGTCTACGCCATAGTAATCGGCAATGTGCTCGCGCTCTCCGCCGCGCACGAACAGCGTGTTCTTGACCTCGAACAGATCGGCGTCGGTCAGCAGATCAACGAACTCCTGCGTCCGCTTGCGCTCGCGCTCGAACTCCTCAAGGAAGGAGATTGCGTTCTTCGTAAAACCGGTCGGCTCGCCATCCTCGAACAGCGCCTGCCCCTCGCCCTCGGACACGAAGCCTTTGGCATCGCGATCGACGCAAACGACGAACTGCTCGTCACCGGCGCCCGCCAGCGTGAACGGATAGCGGCGCAGATAGGCGGGCACATAGCAGCCCGGCTCGAACGAACCGTCTTGAACGAACAGGTTCTGCTTTTCCGCCAACCCCATGACCGCGAGCGGGGTCTTCTCCGGCCCAGCGAAGATCACCGGATAATGCGCCATCGCCTGCATGAACTCGCCGACGAGCAGCGGCACCAGGTGCACCTCCGCCGCATGATCGAAGCTCGCGCCTTCCGGGCGGTAGCGCAGGTCGGCATGGACGGCAGAATGCAATGCTTCGGGACGCGAATAAAGGAACTGCGTGCCTTCGAGCGGAAGGTTGTCGGTCATGTCATTGGTCCTTGCCACGTAGTAAATTGGGGAAAGTGTCAGAAGGAAAGCGAGGCACGCGCCTGCACGCGCGGGGAACCGGCCTTGCTGCGCAGCCCGTCGGTCAACGCCAGCCCGCCATCCACGCCGAAGCTGAAGAAGCGCCCCATGCGATAATCCGCGCCGAGGCCGGCCGAAACCAGCGTCGACGAACGCCGGGAAACGCGATCCAGTCCGTGCGCCACGTCGATGAAGACGCGCGGCGCCAGCACGTCACCTTGCGGACCGCCGCGCGCCAGCAACGAAGCCACCGGGAGATTGAGATCGCTGCGCACCACGAAGCCAGTGTCGAACGCCCCGTCGTCGGTGGTGTAACCGCGCGCCAGGCCGTCGCCGCCAAGGCCGATCTGCGTCGACAGCGGCAGCGCCGATCCCGTATATTGCAGCATGGCTGTCTGCGTCAGCGACAGTCGCGAGGTCAGCCGCTGCACATGATGCAGGTCGAAGGTGACATAGCCGAACTGGGCGCTGCGCGTACGACCGTTGGTGATCGCGGCGATCTGCGCCGCCGATCCGCCCGGGCTGACATGGAAGGTGACGCTCGCCGAGCCCTGCTCGCCGGTGCCGAACCAGTCACGCGACCAGCCGACCATGATCTGTCGGATATCCGCGGAAACGTCGACCGCGGTCAGCGGCCCGAACAGCACGATCCGGTGCTGACGCTTGGCCTCGATACCTAGCAACACATCGCCGAAGCCAGCCGGAAGACCAGCATTGGACAGCGCCGACCGATAGGCGAACGTCGCCTCGGTTGTGCGCTGGCGCACCGTGAACAAGGCGTTGGGATGCTGATTGGTCGAAGAGTCGCTGAACGTAAACTCCAGCGCCTCGCGCGCGAATGTCGGAACGGCGACGCGCGCACCCTGCGCGACATAACGGGGCGGCTTCGGAGCGAAAAAGCGCCCGTCGTTAACCAGCAGGTCGCGGCTGCCAGTGAGCTGATACGAGATGTACGCTCCGGGCAACACGCCGATGTCGGCAACCGCGCCGACGAACAAGCGCGCCAGACCGGTGCTTTCGGAACCGGTGTTCGAAGAGCCGCCGTAGATACGGAACGGTCGGGGTTCCTCTACAACGACGGTCAGATCGGTTCGCCCCGCCGCATCTGCCGGCGCAAACCGTCCGGACGTATCCCGCACCGGCAGTCGGTTCAGCCACGCCAGATCCTCCGACAACGACCGGCTGTCGATCGGCGCCCCCGGCGAGACGCGCAGAGCTCGCCCGATCCGCTCTGCCTCCGAGGCCGGCACCCCTGTCACCTTCACTGCACCAAGCCGAAATTCGGTCACGCGAATCTGGAGCACCCCGCCGGTAATCTCCTGCTCGGGCGTGGAGAGCGAGATGAAGGGGCGCCCGCTTGCGCGCGCCAGCCGGGCAATCTCCGCCTCGATCTCGGCAATGCGGCGGCGGGTCAGCGGCTGACCCAGGAAGGGACGCAACGCGCGACGCACGCGGCCAATGTCCAGCATCGCCACCCGGCCGACCGTGACGCCGTCGGCAACCACGCCGGTGTCGACCGGCTGCTCACCATCGGCAAGCAGCACGATCGCACGCAGCGTGGCGCCGAGCGGCCGGTCATCCTGCTGGGTCGGAACGGCGTCCGCGACTACCAGCCCGGGATTTGACGCCGCAGGGGCGGGCGGCAAGTTTCGCTCGACCGCCGTCTGCGCCAATGCCTGTTGCCCACCGCATAACAGCAGCACCGGCAGCAAGCGGACAACTCTTTTGCAATGCATCTTCCAAATCTTTCGCTCGGCTCTACAAGACAAGTTCCTGCCCTGCGCGACAAATATGAGCGTGCATTGCGCTTTGCGGCTTTAACAACAAGTTATACCGGCATAATAGTAGCAGTATGATACAGTATGATACAAACAGCCTGAGCTTCTATTTAGCCGCTGATTGCTGACGAAGTGCGTCCATGACCTTCCTCGCATGGGTCGCATAACCCCAAATGCTCTGCAGGGATTGCCGCAGTGTCAGGACTTCACTTTCGTCGCCGGGCACCGATCCCACCGGGGCGCGCGACAATGCGACGATCCAGTCAAGCGCCACCGACAGCGTCTCCAGGCTCTCGGCGTCGGGAACCAACGTGCTCCCTTCGCGGTCGCGAGCCTGATTTCTGGCGATCTGATCGTTCAGCATCTCTCGTACTTCTCCCAATTCAATCGCGCGCGCCGCGACGCGATCCTCCATGCGGGCATTGACGCCAAGCAAGTTGCGTCGCTCGCGGTCGCGATCGATATGGACGTCGATCCGCGCCTTCAGCACCGCGAAATCGATCGGTTTGTGGACGTAATCGTCGGCACCCTCGGTCAGCGAAGCCACGACTGCCTCGCTGTCGGTGCGCGCGGTCAGCATCACCACCGGCGTGGCGGCATGGCGCGGCGACGCTCGCAGATGCTTGAGCACCGTCAATCCGCTCATCACCGGCATCATATAATCGAGCAGGATCACCGCCGGGCTGGTCGTGACCAGCAGGTCGAGCGCTTCCTGACCGCTTTCGGCGCACAGGCAGTCGTAACCCATCCGGCTCAGGCGGCGCTGCACGCTTGACCGGTTCTCGAACACGTCGTCGACCACCAGCAGCAGCGGTCGCTCGGCCGTTTCTCCGACGGGGTGGTGCATGTCGGTCATATAATATCTTCCTTGTGAACCTTGGGGCTTTGTGGCGGAAAACGGGGCGCGATCCGACGTGGCAACACCATCTCGAAGCGCGTGCCGCGCCCGGGCGTGCTCTCAACGTGGATCTTGCCACTCATCAGGCGCACGAATTCGTCGGTGATTGCGAGACCCAGTCCGGTGCCGCCGTATTGGCGCTCGGTCGAGGCATCGGCCTGCGTAAACGGGATGAAGAGCCGGTCAATCGTCGCCTGCTCCATGCCGATTCCGGAGTCTTCGACGACGAAGTGGAGCCGGTCTTGAACCGGATCATGGCGGACACGTAGGGTCACCCTTCCTTCCGAGGTGAACTTGCAGGCGTTCGCCGCCAGATTCATCAGGCACTGCCGGAGCTTGGTGGAATCCAGCAGCGCGAGCGGCAGCGTGCCCTGAACATCGACGTCGACGATGTTGTTATTGCGCGCGGCGAGCGGCTCAAGCTCCGCCGCCACCTCGCGCGCCACCACGCCGACGTCGAACGAGTGCAGGTCGAGCGTCACCTGCTTGGCCTCGATCTTGCCAAAGTCCAGCACCTGGTTGATCAACACGGTCAGATGGCGCGCCGATCGGTTGATGACGCGCAGATCGTCGAGGTAGCGCGTCTCGCCGTCCGCGACGACATCCTCCTCCAGCAAGTCGGCATAAGCGATCACGACGTTGAGTGGTGTGCGCAGTTCATGGCTCATCGCCGCCAGAAATTGCGTCTTGGCCCTGTTCGCCGCTTCAGCGGCGTCACGTGCTGATTCCAGCGCCTGCAGCGTGCGGGCGATCGTGTGCTGTCGCCTGCCCACTTCCGCGACCATGTTGTTGAAGTTGTGCAGCAGCCGCGCAAAGTCGGGATCGCTGGAGGATGGTGCACGCAGCGAGAAGTCGGCGGAGCGCGCCACCTCTTCCATCGTCTCACTCAGCCTGTCGAGCGGCCGCATCAGCAGCGGCAGCATCCGCTGGTTCAGCGCAATCGCCGCGAGGACCGCCACGACCAGAAGCGCGGCGCCGATCGCGACGAGGCGGGCCGCCATGGTCAGCGGGCTATCCACCTCCAGCGACATATCCAGCCAGCCGACAATGTCCTCGTCGACCCGGATCGGCTGAGTGAGCCGAAGCGACGAACCTTCGCGCGTGATCCATGGCCGGCTCAGCAGAACTGGACCGTCAAGCGCCTCTTTGCCAACCGTCAGCAGGCGTCTTGCCAGGACGCGACCATCCCGATCACGGATCGCGACCGCCTGCAGATGGCCCAGCCGCGCGGCGATGCCAACCGTTTCCTCGATCGTGCGCCGGTCGCCGAAGACAACAGGCGCGGCGGCGGTCGCGGCGAGAACCTCCACCAGTTGCCGATAGCTGCGCTCTTGCCGTTCGGCCGTGGCAACATATTGCCAGCAAACGAAAAGCGTCATCGCCAGGGCGGTCGCGACGAGCGAGGAGAACAGCGTGACCCAGGTGAGGCGCGAGCGGAACGTGTGCGGCTGGCGGGCGATCACCTGGCCCGCACTCCCGCAGCGAGGTTGAGCAACCGCGCGCTGAACGCTGCTCCCTGCCGCGCGGCGACGCCGGTGTTGATCTCGAACGAAATCTGGCGTCCGAACTGGTGAAGCGCGACCGCGCCGTGCGAGGCGAAGCCGGGCGCCTCCCCGATCGTCAATGCCTGCGCTCCCGACGGCGGATAGCCCGCATCACCCGCGAAATAGACGATCGTGCACGCGCCACTGACCTCCGCGCCACGTCCCCCACGACGAACCACGATCCGTCCGACCGGCAACCGCTCGCCATCCACCTTCTCGAAGGCGCGAACCAGTGGAGCAGACCCAATGACGCATAGCGTCACCTCGGAACCGTGAGGAACGTCGAAGCGCGTGAAGCGGAGGATGTTGAAGACGATCGCGACCTTCAGGTCGAACTGGTCCTCCGCAGCGTCCGCATGCGCAGGAGTTACCAGCAAGGAAATGGCCAAGGCGATCGTCAGGAGGAAGCTCCGCATCAGAACCTCCTGATCAGCTCGAGGCTGACCTGTCGTTCGATCAGTTCCGGCGCGGCCATCGGGAAGCTTTCCCTGAAATCGATATGCTCGCGGTCCAGCAGGTTGCGGGTTACCAGCGACAGCGATGTCCGCTCATCGGGGTTCCAGCCAATGCGCAGATCGACGCCCGTGCGGGCCGCCGTGCTCCCGTCGTGCATCCCGCTGACCCACCGCAGGGAGCCATCGACTTCGATCTGCGAAAACGGGTCCGCGCGCAGACGAATGCCTGCGGAGACGGGGCGCACCGTAGAGACCGACAGGGGCGGAATTTGTGGCAGGACAACGCTGCCCATCGGAATTCCCGGAAGGGCGGGCGCATCGGTGACACGATAGGATAGATCGATGGCGGAGCCGTACAGATCGAGCCGCACGTCGTCGTTCAGCGCCGCGGTCGCGACGAATTCGATGCCCACGCTCTCGGCTGCACTGTTGTTGCGGATCCGATACTGCGCGTTCAACGGCTGATGGGTGAGAACGGCCTGTGCAAACGCCAACGGGTCGACATCTACGGGCCCATAGCCGATCAGGTCGCGATAGCGGTTGCGATAACCGGTCACGTCGATCGAAAGCCAGTCCGCCGGATTGATACGCAATCCCGCTTCAAATGCTTCGAGTTGCGAGGCTTGCAGGTCGGCAGTCCCGCGCGCCGTCACCCGCACCTGAATCGGCGCATAGAAGGGCTCATTGGTCGGGCCTGCAGTCGTCGAGTAGATTGCCGTACGCTCGAACGCGGCGGGCGTACGCACGGCCCGCGACCACGCGCCCCAAACGGTTAGCGCATTGTTGACGCGATAGAGCAGGCGAAGGCTCGGCTGAATTGCCAGACCGGAGATCGAGCTATATTCGGCCTTGATCCCGAGCCAGCCGTGCAACCGCCTGTCGAGCAGCCAATAGCCGTCCTGGACATAGGCGCCGAGCAGCAGGTCGTTGCTGGTTGAATGGGCAAAATCGAGCACGGAGGCGGTCGAGGAAAGCCGGCTGTTGGTGGAGCGAAAATCGAAGCCCGCGCCGATCTCGTGTCCGTTGCGATGGCCCCGGACATCGCCCTGCAGATCCGTCACTGTCTCGCTCACCTCCGCCCCGTTCTCGGTCCGGTGCACGTGATCGATATAGCCTTGTGTCGTAATGCCTTCGTCGGCAGAGTGGCGCCGCGACCAACGCGCGAGCAGCGTCGCCTCGCTGGCCCTTCCATTCGCCATTGATGAATTGTGGCGCGGATCACCCGGATGAAAATCGTTTAGGCCTGCACTCGCGCGCACGGTCACTGTATCGCGATCGTTCAGCACCGTATCGCTTTGACCACCGATATGCAGCGCGCGCGACATCAGTTGGTCACGCTCACCCGCGGAATTTTCGACAGCGCTGGAAATTTGTCGACCGTTGGCGGTAAGGCGGAAGCGCGTCATCCCTGCCCCGCCAGCCGCTCGGACGGTCGCCTCCGCGTCGTTCGTGCCGAACCGCAGCCGCGCCGCGCGATCATGGGTGCGCGAGGCATCCTTGGTGATGATGTTGACCACGCCGTTGACGGCATTGGCGCCCCACACCGCGCCGCCGGGGCCGCGCACCACCTCGATCCGCTCGATCGTGTCGAGCGGCTCCAGCATCTGGTCCCACATGACTCCGCCCATCGCGGACAGGTTGACGGCGCGACCGTCGACCAGCACCAGGACGCTGTTCGCCAGCCGGGTGGTGAAGCCCCGCACCGAGACGGCGGTCGAGTTGCCGTCGATCTCACCGGTTTCGATGCCGGGGACGAGTCGCATCAGATCGACGACCGAACGCGCGCCGGAGCGCCGGATGTCCTCCTGGGTGATGACGTAGATCGCCGCAGCGGTATCAGCGACCCGCTGCGGGCGTTTGGCCGCGGACGTGGCCTCGACCGCAAGCAAATCCTCCAGGGGGTATTTGAGCAGGTCTTCCGTTGGTTCGTTTCCGTCATTTGGTCTTTGGTCATCCGGCGCGATCGCGCGCGCGGCGTTGCTGCCGGACACCAGCAACGCCGCGGCAAAGACGATCGAGATCAGGCGCATCCAGCTCATGCCTCAATCGCGTGCGACACGATCGGTCGTCCGTGAGTGGAGCCATGCAAGCAGGGCATCTTCCTTCAACGGTGGCGAAATGACATAGCCTTGCAGCAGGTCGCAGCTCATGTCCGACAGCAAGGAGATTTGCTCCGAACGCTCGACGCCCTCGACGACCACCTGCTGCCCAAGCGTTCGCGCTAGCCCGACCACGCAGTCGAGCACCATGCGGCGATCCTCGCGATCGAGGATGTCCTCGACCAGCGAGCGGTCGATCTTCAGCCGGTCGAACGGCATCTCGGTGAGCCGCGCAAGGCTCGAATAGCCCGCCCCGAAATCATCCATTGCCACGCCGACGCCCATCGCGCGTAGCGCGGCGAGCCGCTTCCCCGCCTGGCCTCCGCTGGCGAACGCCGTCGACTCCGTCACCTCCACCTCGAACATGGCCGGGGGCACGCCGGTGCGGGTGAGCCATTCGTGGATGTGGCCGACCAGATCGTCGCGCATGAGCTCGACCGGGCTGAGGTTTACCGACATGCGACAGGCAATTCCCTGCCGTAGCCAACGCGCGCTGGCGCTGAGCGCTTGCGCGATAACCCAGCGCCCGATGTTGCCGATCAGTCCACGCCGCTCCGCTAGCGGGATAAAAATCTCGGGTCCGATCGGGCCCCGCTCGGGGTGGTGCCATCGCAGCAGCGCCTCGACCCCGACGACCCGCCCGACATCGCGAGCCTCTACCTGCGGCTGATAGACCAGGTGGAACTGGTCGTGGAGCAGCGCCTGATCCAGGCTGCTTTCCAGCACCACCGCCGCTTCCGCATCGGCCTGCTCGCTACCGTCGAACAGTCGCACGGCGCCCCGCCCGACGAGTTTGGCACGGCGCATCGCCAGTTCGGCGTGCCGCAACAGCACGTCGTGCCCCACGCCGTCATTTGGCCGACAGGCCATGCCGATGCACGCGGTGGCTGCTATGCCTTCCTCATGGATGAAGAACGGTTCGCTCAGCGCGCTCTGGATCGCACGCGCGCACCGCACGGCTGCTGCCCGATCCATGTCTTCGATGTAAAAGGCGATCTCGTCGCCCCATAATCGGCCGACAAGCCATTGGCTTTTGATGACGCCGATCGCGGCAACGGTGAAGCGGATCCGCATTGCGATTTGCGCCAGCAATCGATCGGCATTCGCAGTACCCAGCAGGTCGTTGAAGCGCTTGAATCCGTCGACGTTACAAAAGAACATCACGCCCGTCCGCTCTGCGGAGGATTCGGCAAAACGGGCGGCGATGGCGAACCTGAACGAGTGACGGCTGAGGACGCCCGTGGTTGAATCGCGCTCGCCCAAGTCATGCGCAGCCTTGAGTCGATGCGCAAAAGCGTCAAGCAGCTGTATGAATTTCTGACGCAGTTCGGGTGTGAGTTCCGATAGTTCCTCGGCGTCGGAAAAATCTCCGAAAATCATGCGGTCGATCGCCTGCGCGATACGATCTGCCAGTCTGCCGTCGTTGGCGACCACCGCCCGAGCAGCGCTCATCGTTTCTAAATCCCGCACCTGATCCGATCTAAGAACCAAGGATGAGCGTCAATTCATAACAGATCCTTTATTGTTAGCTTATGCAACTATTTGAATAAATTGTGCATGCATGCGTTTAGCAAATTCCTTTTCCGACCTATAGTTACGTTAAAATTCTCCCGGATTTCGTACTATGTTCTAGTGTAACAATTTGTCGGGGCGGCTTTCCTCGCGTGTCGAAATAGATCAAAGGCTTTGCGACCCATAGCAATCAAGGGAGTTGCCTTTCGGTCCAGACCACCTGCGAGCGCCCCGTCCAGCATCGCAGCGGATCAGGACACTATCCTTGATCAGACACAAGCGCCGCGTCCCTTGGGCACAGCCGTCGTGCTCGGACGATAACTCAACTATGTTGGTGACAGCCTGATTATGGCACTGCACGATAACGATTTCCGCATCATCATCATTGAAGATGATGATGAGATGCGCGCCACGCTCGAGCGCTATCTGCGGATGGTGGGGATGGAGACCGAATCCTACCCCGATACCGCCAATCTCGACGCGCTGATCGGAGAAACGCGTCGCCCGCAGATCATGGTGCTCGACGTCAACCTGCCGGGAGAGAACGGCTTCGTCGCCGCCGCCCGCCTGCGCGCGCGCTCGTCTGCGGGCATCATCATGCTGACCGGGCGCTCAGGACGCGACGACCGGTTGCTCGGCCTGTCGGTGGGGGTGGACCATTACCTGGCCAAGCCGGTCGACATGCCTGAGCTGGAAAGCGTCATTCGCAACCTGGCGCGTCGGCTGCGCAGCAATGAGCGAGGTCAACAAGCCGACGTCACAGCCGCGGCGCCCGCGCAGGGGCATTGGACGCTCGATCTGGCGAGTTGGACGCTGACCGCGCCCAACGGAAATGCGATCGAACTGTCGTCGGCCGAGTATCTGATGCTGCTACCGCTGCTCGAGCAGCCCGGTCGGCCGAACTCCCGCGACCTCATCAATGCGCGGCTGGGCAAACCTCGGCTCGGCGTCGACAATCGCAGCCTTGACGTCCTGATCTCGCGCATCCGGCGGAAGATCGAACAGGGAACCGGCACGCCCCTGCCCCTCCGTGCCGCGCGCGGGACGGGCTACGTCTTCACCGGCGCTGCGCAGGTCATCGGCAACATCGGCTCATGAGCCAGCCCGGCCGCTCGAGGGAGCGCGGCACGATCAGGCCACGCCTCGATCAGCCTCCGCGCGTCCTGCGCCAGGCGCAGCGGCTCGAACGGCTTGATCAGCACACCCGCCGCGCCATGTGCAAGCAGGCGTTGCACCGTACTGCGCTGCGCCTGTGCCGTGAAGAAGATGATCGGCACCTGCTTGCCCAGGATATCGCGAAGGTGCGTGAAGGTGTCCGGCCCGTTCAAATCGGGCATCATGACATCCAGCAGCACCGCGTCCGGTCGCCACGGATTTTCCGCCGCGAGCGCGATCGCCTCGGCACCGGAATGAAGCGCCCGGACGTCCAGACCGCGATCGAGCCGAAGCGATCGCACGACCACGTCGGCCAGTTCCGGCTCATCGTCAACATAGAGCAACTTCAACACATTACATTCACCCATTCGCAGCCCCTCCCACCTACGACGCAATCCTCGCGTTGTTCATCGGCACCTGCGGCCAAGCGCTAGAAACTTCATGACAATGCCCGAAAACTTCACGAGCCGTATGTGTCACATGATGCGCACGCAAATCGGCATCATCGTCGGACTGACGGATATCATCAATCTTCATGATGACGATCTTGGAAGCCAATCACGCGAGGATCTTGCCCGGATCCGTGCCGCCGCCAAGGCAATGCTCAGTCTCGTTGAACAGATTGAGCAGCCCTTTGATGATGTAATATAGTGGTTGTTCACGCCGCTGCGGGTATCTCCACGGTGAAGATTGCTCCCCCGTCAGGATTGGGCGCAAACCATAACCTGCCGCTGAGCCGTTCGACGATGTCGCGGCTGATCGACAAACCAAGCCCTACCCCATTGCGTTTGCGGCGCGATGGCATATCGACTTGAACAAACCTCTCGAAAATCCGCTTGCGAAACGGCTCCGGCACACCGACACCATTGTCGATCACCGCAAAGCGCCGGAAGTTCGCATCGTTCTTGAGAACAAGACGGATCTCGGCGCCGTCCGGCGAGAATTTAATGGCATTCGATATGATATTGATCGCCACCTGACTGAATCGATCACGGTCGACCCGCACAATGTCCCGCCGCCCATCGTCCTCAATCGTGAGACGGATATTTCGGGCGACAGCGAGCGGCGTTAGTTCCTGCAGGGCGCTTTGCACCATCTCGCGGAGCGACTGTCGCTCCATAACGAAATGCAGCTTGCCCCGCGATAGCCGCTCACTGTCGAGAAGGTCGTTGATCAACCGCATCAGCCGCTTCGTGCTGCTGAGCGCGACACGAACCATCTGCGCTGCGTCCTCTCCGACCGATCCCGTCGCGCCCCCGGCGATCAGCCCGAGCGCTCCTGCGATCGCTGAAAGCGGCGTATGCAGTTCATGACTGATATTGACGATGAAATCGGTGGCTACCCGATCGCCTGCCTGCTCTGGCAGCAGCGTCGCCGCCTCGACGAACCAGTAGTGCCGTCCTTCGACAATGAGTGGGTAGAAGAACGCCTTGACGCGAGTGGTGCGCCCTTCGGTACCTTTCAGCAGCAGGTCATGCGTGTAGCGCGACAATGGTGGCGCGCCGCGGCGTGTCAAATCACGCCTCAGAGGCTCGAAGCCATCTGCAAGAAGATCCTCAAATCGCTGACCCGGCAGCAAACTCCATCGCTCATGCCCTTGGCCAGCATCGCCGCCTCCGACGTTCTCGATCCGCATGTCATCGTTTAGCAACAAATACAGACGCGATCTGGCGCCAGCGGTCGCATTGTATATTTCTGCCAGGTACGCATCGGCACGATCCTGCTCTTCGCAATCAGCTATCAACTCAGGCCAATGCTTGCTCATTGTTCCCCTGCCTTGTAGGTTTCACCCAAAATGGGGGAATTCTGAAAACACCTCAAGACATTTCCGTTTCCGAAGCCACCATCCCAAACTCAGGCACGCGGCAATCGGCTCCAGTATGAACCAATTTCATACAATTTTCCGTTTAGTCGCGCGGCATCCCAAGCGTGGCGCCGTCAGACAACTGTGGCGTGGGCCAAGAATAGCATCTCGCCGGCAATACTCTTGTATCCAGCTGATTTTGGGAGAGAATTTGACTGCATCTGGCACGTGATGACAGTCTCGGAACCCGGCGTTCATCATGCCGCGTGCGCGGCGGCGCAAAGCGTCGGACAGCCATACCGGATCGTCACGCCGAGCCCGCACTCGGTGTTGTCCTAAATGTCCGACGCTAGCGGCCGAGCCGCCGAGGCCGTCGCCGATCGGCCGCCCTGGTCAGCCCGCGGCGGCCGTGCTCCCGCCCAGCGCGCGGATCAGGTCGGTCGCTGTCTGCAATTGCTCGCTGCGCACCGTCAGCAGCGCACGCTGCGCATCGAGCGCCGCAGTCTGCGCGCTCACAACTTCCAGATAGTCGGCCGCGCCATCGCGATAACGGATCAGCGCCAGTTCGCGGGTATGCTCGGCCGCCTCCGCAGCGGTGCGTTGATCGCGCTCCTGCGCCGCGAGCAACCGCTGGCTGGCCAGCGCATCCTCCACCTCGCGAAAGGCGGTGAGTACGGTCTTGCGATAGGAAGCCGCCGCTTCGTCATATTCTCCGCGCGCGCGCCGCACGCCCGCGCGCCGACGGCCGCCATCGAAGACCGCGAGCGCCGCGGAAAGCGGCCCCAGCGCCCAGAAGCCATTCGACGCGCTGAGCAGCGACCCGCGCACCGCCTCAAACCCGCCCGCCGCGCCGAGCGTGATGTTCGGGAACAGCGCCGATCGCGCCACGCCGATCCGCGCATTGGCGGCGGCGACGCGGCGCTCGGCCGCTGCAATGTCGGGGCGGCGTTCGAGCAAGGTCGACGGCAGCCCGGCCGGGAGCGGCGGCGGCGCGAGTTGTCGATCGTCCACCGCCAGCGCGAAGGTCGAGGGCATCTCGCCGAGCAGCACCGCGATCGCATGTTCGTCACGTTGCCGCGCGATGCCGACCGCCGACAGCTCGGCGCGCGCGCTCGACAGCAGGGTTTGCGCGCGGCTGACATCGATCCCTGAGGCGATCCCGCCGCTGTGCCGGGTATCGGTAAGCTGGTAGGCGCGCTCGTTGGCCGCTACCGTTTGGCGCAGCAGTACGATCCGCGCGTCGAGTCCGCGCATGTCGAAATAGATGCTGGCGAGTTGCGCCTGCAGTCCGAGCGTCACGGCGGCCACGTCCGCCGCGCTTGCGGCGGCGTCGGCAGCGCCGGCGCGCACCGAACTGCGGACGCGCCCGAACAGGTCCAGCTCATAGGCGAGCGACGCCCCGACCGATCCGACCGTATAAGGGGCCGCACCACCCGGCGCGAGCGGTCGCCCGTCCGAAACCCGGTTGCGGCTGACATCCGCCGCGACGCCAACCTGCGGGAAGCGGTCGGCCCGCGCCTGCCGCGCGAGCGCGCGCGCCTGCTCATAGCGCGCCGCCGCCACCGCAAGGTCCTGGTTGCCGGCGACGACCCGCTCCTCAAGCCCGGTGAGCACCGGGTCGGCGAAGACCTCCCACCACCGACCCGGCGAAGCGAGATTGGTGCCGGCCGCCTGCCAGCCCGCTGCCTCCTTGTACGCCGCCGGTGCCGCGGTGACCGGAGGCAAGTAATCGGGCGCGGTGGAACAGGCGGTGGTGGCGAGCAGCACCGTCAGCAGGGCGTTCCGCCCCAACCCTCCTGCGCGACGACGCAACCCGCTCACCGTACCGTCTGCCCGTTCTGCACCTTCACCGGATCGCCGTCGGCCAGCGAGTCTGGCGGGTTGTCGATGACGCGATCGGCGGCGCTGACGCCCGCGCTGACCTCGACGGTGTTGCCATGGTCCTGCGCGATCCGGATCGTGCGCAGATGCGCCTTGCCGTCGCTGCCCGCGAGCGCGACCTGCGTGCCCTTCTCGCCGACGATCAACGCACTGGCCGGCAAGGCCACCGCTCCGCTCGCCCCGGCGACCGGGAAGCTCGCCTGCGCATAGGCACCCGGCTTCAGCGCGCGATCGGGGTTGGCGGCCTCGACCTGCACCAGCACCGTCCCCGACGATTGGTCCACCGCCCCGGCCGAGCGGGTCAGCGTCGCATCGAAGGTGCGGCCGGAATATTCGGGCAGCGTCAGCGTGACGTGCATACCGGGATGGATCTGCGCCGAATAATTCTGCGGCACGCGGATATAGGCGCGCATCCGCCGCACGTCGGAGACGGTGAACAGCGGCGTCGAAGCGGCGGTGCCCGCGGTGACCAGCGCGCCGATATCTGTCGAGCGGCTGGTGACGATGCCACCGAACGGCGCGACCAGCCGCGTGAAGCCCTGCGTGTAGGTCAGCCGCGCGACATTGGCGCGCGCGGCATTGGCGACGGCGGTCTTGGCGGCGAGGTCGCCGACCTTCTCGTCGGTCTCCTGCTTCGACACCGCATCCTTGGCGAGCATGTTGCGCCAGCGCGTCGCGGTCGAGGCGGCGAGTTGCTGGTTGGCGCGTGCGGTTTCCAGATCGGCGCGTGCGGCGACCAGTTGCTGGTCAATCTCCGGCGCGTCGAGCACCGCCAGCGTCTGACCGGCGCGGACCGGATCGCCGATATCGACATACCATTTGCGGACATAGCCGCTGGTCCGCGCGAAGATCGGCGCGCTGTTGAGCGCCTGCAACGTCGCCGGCAGCGTCAGCGCGCCGGTCGCCGCCGCCGGCTTGGGCCGGATCACCGCGACGGTCGGGGTCGCCTGCGCGGCGGTCCAGTCAGCGAGCCGGCTTTCGGTGCGCGAACGCGTGGCGATCCCCGCGCCGACCACGCCGACCGCGATCACCGCCGCGGCGATTCCCGCGGTGCGCAGCGAACGGGATGGCGCGGGCGGCGGTGCGTCGGTCGACGCCTCAGACATGGGCTTCCTCCAGATGACTGGCCTCACGCACCGGACGCGTCGCGCCGTGGCGACGGTGGACGAGGCTGAAGATGACGGGGACGAACATCAGCGTGGCGAAGGTAGCGACCAGCAATCCACCGATCACCGCGCGGCCGAGCGGGGCGTTCTGCTCGCCGCCTTCGCCCAGCCCCAGCGCCATCGGCAACATGCCGATGATCATCGCCAGCGCGGTCATCAGCACCGGGCGGAAGCGCGTCATGCCCGCCTCCAGCGCGGCGGCGGTCGCGTCGCCCAGTTCGGCTAGCCGCTCGCGTGCGAAGCTCACCACCAGGATCGCATTGGCGGTGGCAACGCCCATGCACATGATCGCGCCGGTCAGCGCGGGCACCGAGAGCGTCGTGCCGGTGGCGAACAGCATCCAGATGATCCCCGCCAGCGCGCCGGGCAGCGCGGTGATGATGACGAACGGGTCGAGCCAACTCTGGAAATTCACGACGATCAGCAGATAGATCAGCACGATCGCGCCGAGCAGCCCGTAGCCGAGCCCCGAGAAGGCGCTCTTCATCGTCGCAAACTGCCCGCGCATCGTGACGGTCGCGCCCTTGGGCGCCTCGGCCTTGAGGTCGTCGAGCACCCGCTGGATGTCGCCCGACACCGCGCCGAGATCCCGCCCGGCCGGCGTCGCGAAGATGTCGACCACCGGCGCGATGTTGTAGTGCGACACCACCGCCGGGGCGTTGCCGCGGACGATCGTCCCCAGCCCGCCCAGCACCTGCGAGCGCCCGCTCGCCCCCGTCACCGGAAGACTCGACAGGTCGCTCATCGATCCGACCCGATATTCGGGCGCCTGCGCCACCACTGGATAGGAGACGCCGTTGTCGGGATTGAGGAAGAACACCGGCGCGGTCTGCTGCGTGCCGGCTAGCGAGCTGGCGAGGCTGGTGGTCACGTCGCGCTCGGTCAGCCCATATTGCCCGATGCGGCTGCGATCGACCGCCACGTTGAGCTGCGGGTAGCGTGCGGATTGCTGGATACGCGCGTCGGCGAGACCCGGGATGCGCGCGATGCGGCGCATGATCTTTTGCGCATAGGCGGCATTGGCGTTGGCGTCCTTGCCGGTGATCTGAATATCGATCGGCGCCGGCGCACCGAAATTGAGGATTTGGCTGGTGATGTCGGCAGGCAGGAACGAGAAGGTCGCACCGGGGAAGTCGCGCGGCAATTGCTCGCGGAGGCGACGGACATAATCCTCGGTCGGCCGGTGATCGTGCGACAGCTGGATCAGCACGTCGCCGTCCTGCGGCCCGACCGTCCCCGAATTGTTGTAGGTCGTGTTGATCGAACTGACCGGCAACCCGATGTTGTCGACCACCGACACCAGCTCGTCGGCCGGGATGATCTGGCGGATGCGGCGCTGGATGCGGTCGAATTCGGCCGAGGTCTGTTCGATGCGGCTGCCGACCGGCGCGCGGACGTGCATCGCGATCTGCCCGGCATCGACCGACGGGAAGAAGTTCTGGCCGAGAAACGGCACCAGCCCGAACGACAGCAGCACCACCGCGAGGAATCCGATCACGAATCCCTTCGGGACGGCGAGCACCCGTTCCAGCATCGCGCCATAGCCGGTCCGGAAGCGCTCGAACCGCGCCTCGAACCCGCGCTGAAACCGCACCAGCGGGTTGCGCGATGTCGGCGCCCCGGCGCTATGCTGGTCGTGATCGTCGCCCGCGCCGTGCGGGCGCAGCAGATACATCGCCATCGTCGGCACCAGCGTGCGCGACAGGATGAACGAGGCGATCATCGCGAACACCACCGCCAGCGCCAGCGGCACGAACAGGAACCCCGCGACCCCGGGCAGGAAGAACATCGGCACGAACACGATGCAGATGCACAGCAGCGACACGAACGCCGGCGTCACGATTTGCGCCGCACCGTCGAGGATGGCGCGGTGCACCGGCTTGCCCTGTTCGAGATGCCAGTTGATGTTCTCGATCGTCACCGTCGCATCGTCGACGAGGATGCCGACCGCAAGGCTCAGCCCGCCGAGCGTCATCGTGTTGAGCGTGTTGCCCGTCACCGCCAGCCCGATGATCGCCGACAGGATCGCCAGCGGAATCGAGATCGCGATGATCACCGTCGACCGCCACGATCCGAGGAACAGCAGGATCATCAGGCTGGTCAGCGCCGCCGCGATCAAGCCTTCCTTGACCACCCCCTCCACCGCAGCGCGGACGAACAGCGACTGGTCGCCGATCGGCACGATCTTGAGCGTGCTCGGCAGCGTCTCCTGGATCTTCGGCAACGCGTCCTTGATCCCCTGCACGATCGCCAGCGTCGACGTCGCGCCGTTCTTGAGCACCGTCATGATGACCGAGCGCGACCCGTCGACGTGCACGACATTGGTCTGCGGCGCGGAGCCGTCGCGGACGTGCGCGACGTCGCGCATGTAGATGGTGGCGCCGCCGACGACCTTGACCGGGATGCTGTTGAGCTCCTCGATCGAACCCGGCGCGTTGTTGAGCCGGACGCTGTACTGGAACCCGCCGATTTTGGCGAAGCCGGCCGGGTTAATCTGGTTCTGCGCCGCGATCGCATTGCCGACATCCTGCGCCGACAGCCCCTTTGACTGGAGGGCCTCGGGATCAAGGTCGATCTGGATCTGCCGCTGCCGCCCGCCCGACGGATAGGGGATCGCCGCGCCCGGCACCGTCACCAGCCCGGGGCGGACCTGATTGCTGGCGAGATCGAACATCTGCCCTTCCGACAGCCCCTTGCCCGACAGGGCGAGCTGGACGATCGGCACCGTCGAGGCGCTGTAGTTGAGCACCAGCGGCGGGGTGATTCCCGGCGGCAATTGCTTCAGCACGGTCTGCGACACCGACGTGACCTGCGCGGTGGCGGTGCGGATGTCGGCGCCGGGCTGGAAATAGATCTTTACCACCCCAATGCCGGGCAGCGACTGGCTCTCAATATGGTCGATGTCGTTGACTGTCGTGGTCAGCACGCGCTCGAACGGGGTAATTATCCGCCCGGACATCTCGTCAGGCGACAGGCCGGCATATTGCCAGGCGGTGGCGATCACCGGCACCTTGATATCGGGGAAGATGTCGACCGGCGTGCGGATCGCCGCCAGCACGCCGACGACCGCGATCAGGATCGCCATGACGATGAAGGTCAGTGGCCGCGCCAGCGCGATGCGTACGATGCCGATCATGGGCAGCTTCCCGTTGATGACGTCCGTTCCGGTGGGCGATGCCAGAGCGGCATCGGGTGACCGGCGGAAGGCGGCGACGACGAACATGCCGCGGCGCAGCGAATGAGCGTCGATTGCCGCTTTGTCTAATATTGTTTCCGCAATGATTGATACGTAGAGCCTATCAATCATGGAGCTGCGCCACTTACGCTATTTTGTTCAGGTTGCGGAGGATCTGCACTTCGCGCGCGCGGCCGCCCGGCTGGGCATTTCGCAGCCGCCGCTCAGCCAGCAGATCCGCCAGCTTGAGGATGAACTGGGCGTGCGGTTGCTCGACCGCACCAGCCGCCGTGTCTCGCTGACCCGCGCTGGCACCGCGTTCCTCGATGCGGCGCGGCGCGTATTGGTGGAGGCGGACAAGGCCGCGCTGACGGCACGGCGTCTCGGAAGCGGCGAATGCGGCGAGTTGCGGGTTGGCTTCAACGCATCGGCGCCGTTCATCCCGCAGGTCGCCACCGCGATCCACACCTACCGCCTCCGCTACCCTGATGTGCAACTCGTGCTGTCGGAGATGGTCGGCCCGGTTCAGGTCGAGGCAATCCTGGGCGATGCGCTGGACGTCGGCTTCCTGCGCAGCACCACCCCGCCGTCCCTGCCGTCCGAACTGGTGGCGAGCCGCATTCTGTGCGAGCGTTTTGTCGTCGCCACGCGGCCGGATCACCCGCTCGCCGGTCGGTCCGGTCTGCGGCTGGCCGATGCCGCCGCTCACCCGCTGGTCGTCTACGCCAACGATCGCAGCGGCGGCTTCACCGATGAATTGTTCGCGCTCATGCGAGTGGCCGGCACCGAACCGCGGATCGCACAGACCGTGCGCGAGGTCTCCACCCTGCTGGGACTGGTTGCCGCCGGCGTCGGCATCACGGTCGTGGCAGAGTCGCTCTGTGCACTCCAGTCGGCCGGCCTGGTCTACACACCCCTGCTCGACGACCATGCGGAGAGCGCCATCTGGCTGATCCACGCCCTGACGTGCGCGCGCACCGCGACGAATTTCACCACGATCGTGCAAGGCGGTGCGGCGCCAGCCGGGCAGGACATGGTCTAGGACCTCCATCGCCCTCGCGCCTCATGGTTCGGTGGGCGGGACCACCGGGCTTTGCATGAGCGGCATTTGCGGCGCGCCCACTGGCGTGAACAGGTCGATCTCGCTTGACGCGTGGCGGCGCGGGCACAGGCCGCGATAGAGATCGGGATTGAGCGGGTTCTGCGCACTGGCGGATGTGATCGAGATCACCCACCGCCCCTGAGCGTCGCCAAGCCCGACCAGCATTGCCGCCGGCGATCGCATCGCGTGCCGCTCGGCATCGCCGATCAGCGCCAGAAGCGCCCATGGGCCGGCATATCGGCGCCGTACCACCTGGCCATCAACACGCTGCAACTCCATCTCGACAACGTTCGAACCGGTCGGGCCGGGCCAGTGGATCGTCACAGGAGCGGCGGGCCCATGCGCGTAGGTCCAGTTCTGCCCGTCTACGGTCAATCGTGCCTGCAGCACGTCATCATCGAGATGAAAGGCGCGCATCGTCAGCACCAGCCCACCGCCTTCCGGCGGGAACCATGCCTGACCGATCCGCGTCGCGCGCTGCAACCACGAGATGCGCGCGCGCATGTCTTGGACACCGGCGCTACCGGGAGGTAGCCGCGGTCGCCAGGGCGTTGCCCCGGTGTCAATGAGGGAGCTGTTCTCGGTGAGGATCCTGGCGATCCGACCGGCTGGCGCGAAATCCTGAACGAAGGTCGCCCAGTCCAGCTCACTGCTGCCGTGCCGGCCGAACGGGAACGGCGCGTCGAGCAGACAGGAGAGATAGGATGGCACCGCATCCATATTGATCGCCAAGGTGTCGGCCTGCGCATGAACCAGCTCCCGCCCGCTGTCTTCGGCCAGATCCTGCATCAGCTCGCGCAACGGTGCCGGCAGGCGGCCGGCCGCGACACGTAACATCTTCAGACTCGCGGGTGCCGGCGGGCGACCGCCAAACTCTGCCGCCGCTTGTTGCTGACCCAGATAGCGCGCGATCGGCTGGATCGTCTGGATCATCCGATCGCGCGACGCGGCCTTCCCCTTGTCGTCGGGGAAATAGCTGCGCAATGCCGCGAACCGCTGCGCCAGGGCATAGGACGGATCGGTCGTCACCGCCGCCGGGCGCGGTGAGTTGCGCCAGCCCAATTCATATTGCACCCGCGCCCAATCGCCTGCGATGCGCGCCGCGAGCCGTGACCAGAGACTTGTCACCTTTCGCGGCGGCAGCGGCATCTGTTGCTCCAGTACATCAAGCAACTGGATGAACGGCGACGCGTCGCTGGCGAAGGTCTGGGCGCGATCGACCGCCTCTCCTACGTCGTGTGCCCGAACGAGATGCATGGCGGAGAACATGGTCTCCCACGCCAGCGAAGCCTCACGGACGTATCGGGCACGTAGCGCACCATCGAGCGCGGCGAGGTCGGCATCACTCGGTACGGGATCGACAGGCTGTCCGTCAGCGGTCATGACCCGGCGGTATTCCGCAATCCATGCAGCGTAGCGTCGATGGCTGGCGCGGAAGCCGGACTGCAATCCCTCTGCGGTGAAAAACCACGACACCGCTGGCGCCTCGCCAAACCAGAACGCTCCTGGTCCGAGTGCACCGGAGAGGGTGAAATCGACCGCATTCGCTGGCCGCATCTCCTCGCGCATTCCAACCCATAGACGTTCGTCAAGCGAGTAGTGAGCCGCTCCTGCAAGTGCCGAGCGCCATGCCTTGATGTCGTCCCGCAATACCGCCACGCGTTCGTTTTCGTCGCGTGCGCGATGACGCGCAAGCTGATGCAGAACGGCATCCGATTGTTCGGGAGAGGCTCCGCATTGCGCCAGCCGGCTGCGCAGCAGTGCCTCGTCGGAGCCGTCGGCCACACCTTCTCCGCGAAACGACAGCGCGGTCGCGAGTGCGCGATAGAGATCGGATGGCACCGCCGGACCGGCCGCCTGCGAGACACAGGCACGGTTCCAGCCGATTAACGCCGGCAGGAGCCGCTGACGCCATAATTGCCCTTCCAGCTTCGCCAGCGTCGCGCTGGCACGCGGTGGTAACGACGTTCCGATCGTCGCCTCGGCCTGCGCCTGCGCGTCCTCGACCACGGTCATTGTATCAAGTGCCGGTGTGATCGCAGTCGATGAGTCCGGCAGGGCTGCGCGATAGGCGGCTCGCCGGACCTCGGAGCGCCGTGACCGCCATTCCGTCAAGGCGCGATCGTGCCGCGCGGGCGTCTCGACCACTATGTCATTGATGAGGAGAAGAGCGCCGAGCGCCAGCGCGAGCACCGCCAGGCCACGCAGCAGAGCAAGGCGCGGGCGATAGCGCGGGGCAGGATCATCGGCGAGCAGGACATGCACCAGCCCCGAAAGGCCGACGACGGCGTCGCCCTTTTCCCACATCCAGAACACGCCGCGCAGCCAGGCGGTCGCGAAGAGAGTGGTTCCGATGCCGAGCTGCCGGAACACGATCGACGCGCTTTCCAGATCAGCCTGGCACTGCTGTTGCACACGCAATCTGGCGAGCGCCGTCGCCGGAGCAAGGTCAGGCTCGAGCAGCGATGCCGTGAGAATGGCGCGAAATTCGGCGATCAGCGCTTGCCAGGCTGCACCACTTGTTCCTCTGCGCACCGGCACCGAGAAGCCATGCGGCAAGTCCTCCGTCCTTGCATCCCAGGCAATGCCCGTCCCCGCGTCGACGGTGGTCCACCGAGTGACCCACAGCGGAAGCTTGCGACCGGTCCACTGTTGCCATTGTGACAGCAGGATACGCATCTGCGCCAGCGCAGGCGACGACGCCCCGCCCTGCCACGCACTCTCGGAAATCAGCCATACCGCGGCACGGGGCGCACGCCGATGCTTCAGGGCTCGCGCCCAGCCCGACAATGCTTCCGGCGACGCGATCAGCCAGCATCGTCCCGACGACCAGAAAACGTCACCCGCTGCATTGTCATCGGCTTGGGCGTCGATCGCCAAGGGCCAGTAACGGCGCAAGGTGGCGGCCACCTCGTCCTCCGCCACGATCAGCATATCGGGCGCGAAGCGGAGCGACAGCTGCTCTGCCAACCACGTTGCAATGGCGCCGCGCTGCCTGTTGGGGTGCGTGAGTCGTTCACGGGCCGCCCAAGCAAGCAACTGCGCACAGCTTTCTCGCAAAGGATCAGGCTCACGCGGCCGTGATCGTGGGAGAAGTTGCCGCCACCCCCAAGCCAGCGCACCGCCCAGCAGCGGCAGCAATACCAGCGCGGGCACCATCGCGATGACAGCAAGACGCCAGCCCGGTGGATCGAGCGGCCGGCTCTCGCCTATGCGGATCTCGGGCCCGACCCACCAGACCAGCGCCGCGAACAGCAGGAAGGCTGCAAAAAGGAGAACCGTACGCGTGACGCGCGCCAGCCCGCGCCCGTTTTTGGCGCCGCTCATCGGTTCGCCCCTCGGTTCACCGCGCCAACCATATCGGCGGCGGCCGCGTCCCAGCGCGCGTCGATGTCGCGCCGAATTTCGAGAAAGAAGAGGAGCAGCATTGCAAGCGACAGACCCGCCACGGCGACGCCGATCCTGCGGCCACGTTGCTGCACATGCCTCGTTGCCAGCTGAACCAGATCAGCCATGACCGGCGGATCGCCCGCCTCACCGTTCAGGCGATCGCGAATTTCGAGCCGCAATCCGTCGAGCGTTTGCTCGCCACCGAGTTCCACCCCGTGCCGGCCACGCAGGCCGAGAACGATTGCCCGTTCGTAGAGGCGCAGCAGCGCAAGGCGGTGCGGGTGGACGGTCGGTCGGATTTGATCGTCGGCGTCGTGCAGCAGCGCGTCCAGTCTTGCCCAACTCCGTTGACCGCCATGCGCATCGCCGTGATGACGCACCAACAGCCCCACCGCTGCCCAGCGCATCCCGAACCGCTCCGTACTCAGTTCGTCACCGAGCGTGCAAAGCAGGTAGCTGGCATCCGTCACCACCATTGCGTCACCGCTGACATGAAGCGCGCTACGCTCGAAGGCGCGTACTTCCGCGATCAGTCGTGCGGACCAGGCCTCCACCGCGACATGCTCCGCTGGGTCGTCGCCCAGCGCCTGCGACAAGACGTTGAGGAAGCGATCGGCTGCCTCAAGCAGAAAATCATCCGCCATATGTCGGCTCCGGTAGCGGGGCGCGGATGACCCAGCCGCGCAGCATGAGTCCCGGCCAGTCGCCAGCAACATAGAGGCCAAGGCTGCGGCTACTCGCCAGGTCTGTCCATGCTGCACCGCCGGGCTGCAGCTCGAAATAATGCCAACCGATCTGCAAGGGCAGCTCTGGGGGCGCGCTGGGTAGATGACGCATCGTGACACCAGGCACCTGCCGTCTGACGCGTTCGGCCAGCCGATCCGCCGCTCCAACGATCGCCTGTCCTTTGAAGCGGCTGAAGAACCACTCGTCCGGCACCTCGGCGTGCACAGCGAGTACGATCCGCTCGTCGCTGGCGAGCGGTGGCAGCACCTCGGTTCCGACGTGCAAACCGTCGGCATCGGGCCGGAAGCTGAACTCGACCGCCAGACGCTCACGCATCCTGCTCAGCAACGCCTCGGCACGATCGAACAAGGGCCGAAACGCAGCGGCTGGATCGTTGGGGAGCCAGTTCACCGCGCCCGCGCGCTCTGGCGGGTGCTGCACCGCGGCCATGTCGCTGACCAGCAGATGCAGGATGCGTAAGATCGCCAGCGGCTCGACCCGCGGCAACGACAACTCCAGCCGAAGCGCCGTCTCATGCCGCAGCAGCGACTGCAGCAGCAGGAAGTCCGACACCTCGAACAACGAGCTTGTTTGCGGCTGCCCCAGCCGCCCCATCTGCCACTCTGCGCGGTGCGAGAGCAGATCGAGCATCGCCTCGAGCCGACCCAGCAACGTCGCGCTGCCGCGCAGATCAAGGAGCGGTGGCACAAAGTCGGCATCAAGCGTCACCTGTCCGCCCGGCAGCACCGCCGAAACCCGCATCAGCGGTAGGGAAAGGTCGGAGCCAAGCGCATCGGTCGTTCGCTCCAGTCGCAAATTCAGCAAGCCCAGGCTGACCTGTTCCGGCTCGCCTCCTGTCACCTCGTCATGAAGCGTCTCGATCCGACTGCGATAGCGCGCGCGCCTACCATCATCGCGGCTACCACTCGCCGGCTCGTCCACCGTCACGCCGCTGCGTCCGACCACGAGAGCGATGATCTGTCCCGCGTCGTCCGGTCGCACGGCAAGGGGCGCTGGCGGGGCAGCCTCTTCGGGCACATCGAAGGGCGTTCCATCGCTGAACACGCCACGCACCACGCGCAGCGAGACATGACCATGAGCTAGCGCGCGCTGGTCCAGATCGATCGCGAAGATGCCGCCGACACCGTGACCCGAGCCGACGCGTGCCTCGACACGGTGAAGAAGATGGGCATGGAGATGCTGAAAGTGCTGAGGCACAAGCAACATTCCTTCATGCCAGAGCACTGGCAAGGCTGAATGGGCCTTCATGATTATTCCGGATCGTGGGGTTTGGCCGTTGTGGGCGAGGTCTCCGGCGGGCAACCGGGCTGGTTGAGCCGCGGGATGACCGGCGGCGGGTCGGCAGTCGATGTAGCCGCGGTGCTTTCGACTTTTTCGGCCGCGAACAGGTGCAGCGCCGTGCCGCGCGCGTAGATGATCCAGCCCGCTGCGGCGGCGCTATCGTCGAGCTTCAGAACCAGCCGCGTTTCCGATGCCGAGGCTTCGTCGCGAAAGTCTCCGACGATCCCCAGCAAGGCGTCGCCGCTGCTCAGCCACCCCATCGACACGCCCCGCCCCGGCGGGATGACGACATCACGAACGTCACGGATCTCACCGGACCACGTCGGGGGTCGTGTATCGGCCATCAACTCGACTGCGGGGGCAGCGGTGAAATGGCTTGCGGTTGTCAGCTCGAACAGTCGCAGCCGAAGCGGCGCGGCGCGCCCGGCTTCGTCCGGATTCACCCAGGCGGCCGCACAGACCAGCAACCGTAGTGACCGACGCGTGCCGCTGGCGACCGGGGGAGCCGAAGCGGCTTGCGCCACGCTGGAAGCATGGATGGGATCCGCCGCCTTTGCGGCTTCGCGTTGCTCGATGGATTTGCGCGACTCGATCCCCACCGCCTTGAGCACGGGAATTTTCTCGAGTGTTCCCGACACGCCGTCGTCCATCGCGCGCAGGACAGTGCACCCCGGCAACGCCGCCAGGGCAAGCGCAGCGACCGCTCCGCGGGTCAGGCGCACAGCAGCACAACTTTGAATTGATTGGGGACAGCCGCGATGCCGATCGTGTTCATCGTGTTCGACGGGCCACAGGACCCGACACGCCGTGTTGGCAGCGAGCCCATCAGACAGGTCGTGGCGTTGGTCAGCGAACGATGCGGCCCCATCACCGTCCCCGACGCAACCCCGGCGACACCGGGTAGGTCGCCAAGCGACAGCGGCAAGGTTGTCCCCATGTTGTGCACGGGTGCACCGCCAACGATGACGTTATAGGGGGCGGGAAAGCCCAACACCTCCTGCGCGATATTGGGATAGGGCACCGGTACCACCACCGGTCCGACAGGCGTGAGGCAGACGTCGGGCATGCCGATGGTCAGGGCGGGCAATTGGTTAAGTGCGAACATGATCCTATCCGACCGTGATCTGCTCGCCGTCGATCTTCATCAGCCCGCGTGCCGTGACGATGCCGGTGTGCGCCGAGAGCGCCAGCAGATCGCGAGCGGCGACATCAAACTGGCCGCAGCGCACCGTCTCGACCTCTTCAACGTCGCGGATGCTGCGCCCACGCCACGCAAACGCATCGCGTACCCAGGTGCTCAATCGCGTAACCACGCCGTGCACCGCGCCGACACAGACGGTCAGCGTGCCTGCGGTCGCCTGAAGTTCGTCGTGCACGGCGCTCCACCGTCGCCCGCGCGTCTCCAGCGCCGCGACCTCGATCCGCGCGCTTTCCGCTTCCAGTGCGACGTGCGGTGCGGCGAGTTGAAGGGGGCGGCTCCCACTGGCCACAAGCACCGCAACCACCCACAGGTCATCTGCGTCGACAAGCAGCGCGAGGTCGCCCGCGCCCGGCTCGACAAGGCACGACGCGGCGGCGCGACAGGCGCGCCCGTCGACCAATCGGCCCTGCCCCGTCTGCCAATGCGCCAGCGTCGCGGTCAGCAAGGTGGCGTCGTCGACGCCGGGCATCGCGGCGGAAGGCCGCGGCCAGGCGAGCAATTTTGACATGATATCATCCCTTGGCCAAAGAGGTCGGATCAAGAAAGCAGCGCGTGGCGCCGTCTGGAAAAAGCGCCAGGGGAACGCCCTTCGTATCGCTGACCCGGGCGAAGCTGGTGATGGCACCGCCCCACGCCGTATCGCGCGAGATGCAGCCACTCAGATCGGCAAAGCCGAGGTCAGCGCGCGCGAAATCACAGCGGTCGAGCACCGCGCCCGCCAATAACCCCTGCCGCAAGTCACTATCCTGCAGTCGTGTGTCGACCAGATGCGCACCGGCCCAGATCGACGCGCTGGCGGCGCAACCGCCGAAGTCGCATGCAGTGATCGTTGCGCCCGCCCACTGCGTTTGCGTCAGATCTGCGCCCAGGAACGAAACCCGGTCGAGCGTCGCCTCGTGGAACCCGCAATTTCGCAGCGTCGCGCCGTCAAGGCAGGTTTCAACGATATGCGCCCGAGGAAACTGGCAAATTTGCCACTCTGCATCGCGTAGATCGAGGCCCTCGCAACGCAGGTCGTCGATGACGCAGCGGGTCCATCGCGTGTCTGACATCCCCCGCAACGCGCCCGCATCCAGCCCGGTGAGCGTGCAGCTGGTCAGATCGGTTTCGTCGAGCCGGGCATCGTCCCACCGTGTGCCGATCCACACGCAACCATCACCGTGGAGCCCCGTCGCGTCGACGCCGCGCCAGTCCGATTGCGCCCAGGTCGCGCGCTCGAACCGTGCCTCGGCCAGCTTTGCGCCACGCCAGTCACTCTGCGTGGCGCAAAGCTGATAATGAGAACCGCCGCTCCAGTCGCTTTCGGTCAATGTGCATCGTTGCATCATCAATCCATGGGTGGTCGATGCACCCCAACTGGTCCCTGCCAGATCGCATGCGATGAACCGCGCTGCTTTCAGGTCGCAATCCCCGAATATCGCTTCAGTGAAGCAGCAATCGAGGAACGTGGCGCCCGACCAATCCTCGCCGCGCAGGTCGCAACCTCGCAAATCGTGCGCCTGCAAGGGCCTGCCGCCCGCACGAGAGGCCCGCGCAGCATCAAGCCGCTCGGCGGCGCTCACGACCGAGCCTCCGGCAGAAAGCAGCTGGTTGTCCCGATCATTCCCGTGCGATCCGCGCCGCTCCAGCGCGCCTCGGGGAACCAGCAGCCGTCGAATACCGCGTCGCGAAAACTGGCGTCCCGGAGGTCTGCGCCGAGCGCGTGGACTCCGCGCAGCTGTGCCCGGTCGAGCCGGGCACTGCGCATGACAAGCGCCGTCCCCTGGCAGTCCCGCCACACTACGTCCGACAGGTCCGCCTCACTGAAATCGCTGTGGCTGACATCCACCTGCGTGAAACAGGAACCGGACAGGTCACAGGCGGCGAACGTCGCCCCGCGCAAGGTGGACGCGATCAGGGACGCGCCCTGCCAATATCGCGGCATCTTTACGCCATGCAGGCTGCCGCGGGTCACGCAAACCCGCGACCAGTCGCCACCGGTAAGTGCCACTCCCGTCATGACGGTCATCTCAAGGTTCGCCTCGTCAAAGCGACTTTCGCTCAGGTCGGTGTCGACGAAGGTGCAGCGCCGCAGCGTCGCACCGCTGAAAGCCGCTCTGCTCCAGTCGCCGCCGCTGATCGACAGACCGTCGAGTTGACCGCTCCACCGACTGTAACCCGCATTACAGCCACAGATCGTCGCGCCGATCACCCGCGCCGGCGAAATCAGGCGATCGAGCCGTGTGGCGGTGAGATGGAGGCCTTGCCAATGGCCGCCCTCGCAGCGCCATTCTTCGGCATCACAGCGAAGAAAACGACTGTCGTACAACCGCGCTCCGCGCAGATCTGCGGCCCGCAGATCGCAATCCATGAAGGTCTGCCCTCGCAACTCCCGCCCGGACAGGTCACACCCTCGCAAATCGAGACGCTGATGAAGCGTACCGGCGGGCGCCGCGGCTACGCGCCCCGCGCGACCACGTCGCAACGACGCTGGATCTAGCCTCTTGAAGCGCAGGGGTGCTGATCGCTCACCATCGTCAGGCGCCGCGCCTAGTGTAGCAGGATCGGGGAAATCGGCCATCGATGGCAGCGTCCCGACCATGTCGGTCAACCGCGCCTCCAGTAACGCCCGATCCGGCAACTGCTTCACGCCACTGGCGACCGGACCGTACCCGATCAGCCGCAATAAGGAATTGACATCGCCCGAAGCGGAAGATGCCGCCAACGCCGGGGGTGCGCCCGTCCGCTGGAGATCACGAAGCGCGATCAACCCCTCCGCCAGCGCGGCAGGATCGGGGGACGGTGGAACCGGGTGGGCCTCGCGCATTTCCGCAATCGCCGCCTGAAGCTTTGCCACGTCGATCGACCCACGTATCTGCGCCGCTGCTGCTGTCGCACCTGCCACAGCCTGTCGTCGCGCCGCCGGATCTGCTTCATCGACGCCGACCGCTTTCAGATCGCCGAGCATGGCCGTAATTTTGGCGGCGACATCATGGTCGTCGCCCGATCCTACCTCCTCGCGGACGCGATCAATCGCCTCCGCCAGCATCACCTGCGGATCGAGGCGGGGCGGCATCGACGCAATCTGACGCCGCTCCCCCGCTGCAAGCGCATCGAAGCGGACCGAAAAACCTGGCGGCAACAACATCCCATCGTCCAACGATGCCAATGCCGCATCGGTGGTGCGCGCCGTGCGCTGCGCCCACCGGCTTTCGTAATGCCCGCAGCCGAGTTGCGCGTCGTCCAGCGGCTCGAAGCCGACGATCGCGCGCGCCACATCCCCACCGTCAAGGCGATCTGTCGCGGTCTCGCCATGGTAAACGAGCACGCCCAACATCGCCTCCGGCACGAACCAGATCGTGGTCAGTCGCATCGCGATGGGTGACAGCGGCCCTTCGGCCGCTCCGACGTGCACTGTGGCGCGCAATCCTGGCAGCCGGCCTGTGATCAGCGCGGCAGTGGGGTGCCAGTGCTGCAGGACGAACTCCTCGTCGCCACGCCATGGAGACGCGCATTGCTGGTCGTCAGGTGCGTTCTGGAAGAAGCGTGGGTCGAAGTCGGCGGGATAGCCGGGGAAGGCGCTAGCGACATGGTCGGCGCCGATCGTCCCGATCCTGGCCAGCCGGGACGGATCGGTCATCGCCAGCGGCGCCGGCGACCAGGCGCGGCAGCGCCGATCCGGCCCCTGCCACGGAAAGTCGGGATGCTCGACACTCGGCGCGATGACGGGCGTCGTCGCGCCGGGGCGCCAGCCGAGCCCCAGCGGATTGTCTGCTACTCCTTCGCCGCCCCACGCGTTCGCCCAGCCGGTCGGCATGACGGTGGCGAGGGTGGTTTGAAGCCGTCCGTCTTCCCAGACGCGCGGACCGTGTATGACGAGGCGTTTGCGGCGCTCGCCGACCGTCACCGCCGCCTCCCAGCTTTCCGCCGCCACGCCGCCCGGCGCGAACGATCGCCCCGCAAGCAGCCATTCGCCGAAAGGCTTCGGCTGACCAAGGTCAAGCGGTTCACCGCCTAGCAGCGGCAAGACAAGCGGCCACATTTCGGCCTGCGCCCGAAGTATACTCGGCGCATCCAGCGCGAAGGCAAGCGTCACTCCAATCCCCACCTGCCCCGCGTCATTGACGCGGAATGGGAAGGTGGAGAGTGATGAGCAGGATGGTAGCGAAACGCGTGCCATTGCGAACTACGCGATGATCGTCATGGTGTGAAGCGCCGCATTAACCAGACCCGCTCCGATAGATTGGGCAGCGGTCGTCATAAGCATCTGACTGTGCTTCGTTTCGTAAGCAACATATTTTGATGCAAAGCGGCCCTCGTCAATTTTCACACCATATTGCTGCATTGCCGCAAGATTGATTTCGTACTTCACCACGATGCTCTGAACACTCGCGCCGATGAGATTCTCTCTCGTCGCCATGACGTTGGCGGAGTTCCACAAGACGCTTGTCTTCGTCAGACCGCTCGACGTGGAGGAACCGACGATCTCGTGACGGGCGGTGGCGGTCAGGGAAATGTTCGGTGTTTCGAGCGACAATGCCGGCGTCGTGATCCGCAGGCCGGCAGAGGCGGTCATCGACATATGTGGTGCCGAAGCTGACCATTGCCGCGTTGCCTGCTGCAACACGGAGTCGCCGGCCTTGATATCCACGTCTCTCGCGGCCGTGATCGTCAGGTTCTCGGCTGCGGCCAGCTCGACGCGTGGCCGGTCGGGATCGGCCGACATGCGGATATGCTCCGGGCTGCCCGTCCCCGAGCGGGTTCCCATCCCAACCCAATGCGCTCCACCAGCCATGTCCCATGGCGGCATACTGCCGGCCTCGCTCACCTCGCCAAATACCGCACCAAGTACCACCGGCCGCGCAGGATCGCCGTTGACGAACGATACCAACACCTCTTGCCCCGCGCGCGGCAAAGCGAAAAAGCCGGCCTTGTGCCCGGCCCATGGCGTCATCACTCGAACCCAGATCGTGCTATCCGCGCGATCACTCACCTGAGCATGGCTGTGCCAAAGGATGCGCACGCGAATGCGCCCCATGGCATCGGTGTGCACCGCGGCGTCGGGGGTGGGATGCTGCTTGCCATCATCGGGACGCCCGGCCGCATCCAACACCACGCCGGGGAGCAATCCCGGCAATCGCGGACGGGCGCGCGCGGTGGGCAACCAGACGCTGTCCACCGCGCGGAAGGCTATGTCGGCCGTGCAGCTCCACAAGCCCATATCGCTGCGATGATAGGCCTGGCGCGATTCCACCAATGCCACCCGCCCTGTCGAGGTCGGCTTCCCGTGTGCTTCGCGGCGCAGTGTCACCTGTTCGCCGGCGAACAACCATGGCAGCGACGTGCGAAAGGAACCGCGCACCGCCAGACTGGCACGTCGCCGCCGCTCGGCATGGTCGGCCAGCGTCGCCGGCGTGTCCTCCTCCACGAAGGTTTCGATCGTGACCCAGCGATGTTCGGAAGTTGGCGCGCTGCTGGCACTCCGCAGATCAACGTTGGGGTTTGACGGACTGTAAGCCGTCAGTGCCACGCTCTGCGGTGCGCGGATTTGCTCTTCGACAAGGTCGAAGACACCGTGCCGATGCCCCTCGAACTGGGGCTGGACGGACAAGTGCACGACGGAATTAAAAGGACTGCCCGGGTCATTTAGTGTGTCGAGCGCGTCGTGGAGCGACAATTCCAAGCGTAACGGCACGACCGGAAATGTCCTCGACTGCCACGTTGCTCGGATCACGCCGCCGCGGCCATCCTCGGCGAGAACGCGCCGCACGAACGCCTCGTCGGACTCCCCATATTGCACCTCATAGTCTCGAGCCGGTGCCGGAGCGGTCGTCGCGTCGTGTATCCCTCCACCGGCGCTCTCAAAGATAAGCCGCGCCATGTCCGTGCTGCTGACCGCCTCGAAAAAGCAGTAGTTGGCCGCGAAACTGCGGCCTTCGCGCGCGGCCGGCCAGCCGTGAAGCGTCAACTCAATCCGCCGCACCATCGTGTCGCTATCGAACAAGGCGCGGACCTGACTGATAGTGCCTGCGACGCACCGTCGATGCTCCGAGTCGGCATCAACGGCCTCGATCAACAGCACACCCTGATTGCCGGTCCAGCGATCCAGCGACAATTCCGGCGCGGGCAGCGGGGGTATCATCGCCAGCGTAAGCTGCGCTTCCGCGTTGCACTCCAGCCCTTCGGAGACGATCGCATCCTGAACGAAGACGCGGCGATGCGGCGCGAACACACCCGGAATGCCGAAGGTAAGCGTTATGCGATGCATGACGATCCTCGCTTTAGGCGTACCTGTCCCAGCGGCACGCGTTGGAGACGCGCGGACGGGAGAATGCTCGGCGCGATGATCCGCAGCTGGATCGCTGCCGCCACGCCGTGACATTCGCGCGCCAGCGCCATCAAACGCGCACGCAGCGTTCCGCCTGGTGCGCGCAATGCAGCGAATTGTCCGGCAGTCTCTGGACAGGCGCAAAGCCGGACCGGCGCATGCATGCCGCCATGCAGAGCAACCCGCCGCCCGACGATCCCCTGACCGAGGCCGACCGTCCCCATCCGCAGCGGCCTGGGATTGTCGCGCCAGTCGACGGTGTCCCGTTGAACGCTGACACCGAACCCCAGCCTGCGCCGCACGATCGCCGGCAAGCGATCCGCGGCTGGTGTCTGCCACGCCAGATGCGGCACCGCGAACCTGCCACCGGCCAGTTCGATGAGCAGCCGACAAAAGCGATCGTCGCCCTGCCCCACTTCGCACTCCGGGCGCAGCTGCGCCCAAGCCCGATAATGCAACTGGGCGTGTCGCTGAACCAGCAGATCAAGAAAGTGCAAGACCATGCGGCCATCGGGCTCGTGCAGGATCAGTTCGGTGAACCTGTTCGGCAGCGGTCCATGCGGTGCCAGAAGGCCGAAGTGCGGCGATAGCAGCACCGGCGGCCCGGCTTCCGCCTGTTGCCAGAGCGCGCGATCGTCGGTGGCGAAACCGACCGCCTGATCGAGCCGGATGGAGGCAAGGCCGCGCGCGCTGTCGCCGATCCTGATCCCACTCGCCCGTTCATAGGCCCGCAAGCGGCCGTGGATCGCCGCACCAGCGATATGTTGGGTCATCGCCATGCCAGCGCCTCGCCGATGGGATCGCCTGCACTGGCGAAGATGCAGCGGATGAAGGACTCGGCTTGCAGCTGCCGCACCAAGGTCGCTGCCAGAACATGTGGCCACAGGCAAAATGCCGGGTCGCGAATGGCACGCTTCTCGACGTCGATCGTCAGGCGCCAGCCGCGCGCGTACACCGGTACCGTTGTGCCGCCGATCGCCGCAACGTCGCTCTCCAGCACCGCGCCGCGCAGCGGAGGCAGTCGCTCGGCGCGACAGAACGGGCGTATCCAATCAAGAAGGGCCGTCGCGGTAGCCGAAGGTGACAATCCCCGCAGCCTGTCGATCCGCCAGCTCATCGCGCGCAGCACCGTCTCCGGCAACGGCGACGCCGCCGCGATCGGAGTCATTGCGCCGCCAACGCCGACGACATCCTGCAATCCAGCGACCACATCCAACCGCCAGTGCCGGCAATCGTCCGGGATCAGGACGTCGACCGACTGGCTCGCCCAGGCGGTTACGAGCAGCAGTGCGCTGTCCTCGATCACGGGGGACGGCGCGATCATCCACTCGAACGGCGGCGGCGACTGCTGCTTGCCGCGTGCCTCCTGCCAGCGCGGCTGGCGGCGAAGAGCGTAACAGGGCCGCTGAGGCCCCAGCTCGGAACCATCGAGGTCGTGAAGCGGGTGAAGCGGGGTGATGTGCCCGTCCCTCCCTCGCAGATCCACCCGCTCGACGGCGACGATCTCCTGCCCGTCTGACCCAGCGGGCAGTCGCACGTTCGCCTCGTACTGGTCGCCGAGGAACGTAACGGGTTCGCAGCGCCGCCGCGTCAGCGCCACGACGGGGCAGCAGAACAGCCGCAAGGCGTCAGGCGCCAGCTCTGGAGCTGCCCGTTCTCCGGGAAGAAACCACCATAGATCGATGGCATCGCCAAACCAATGTTCCAGACTGACCGGCAATCCGTCGAGCGACATGCGGAAAAAGCGTTCGGGCCAGGCCTGGCTCTCCCGCAGAAGTCGCAATGGTCCTGGAGGCGCACATTCGGGGGGGAGCAGCGCCTCGTCATCGCTCCAGCCGGTCGGCCGCAAGGCGGATTGCGGATGCAGGGCTTGAGCGACGCCGGAACACGGGTCGACCAAGGCCAGCGTAGCTCCCTGTCGGGTCAGACTGCCCCACAACCAACCCGCATGAGCGCCGCAACATTGCAGGTCGAGAGTGGCGTCGATTGCCGAGCCCACGCGCCATCCTCGTGCTGTTCGCAGTCGCGCGCGGATGATCGCGGCGTGGAAGAGTTCGGGCGGCACGGTCACCGCGCCGCGCTCAGCAAAGAGCCGCGTCAAAGCGTCGGGGTCGGGGGGCGGCAGCACCTCCAGCTCGACCGGGGATAATTGCAGTCCGGCAGCGGTGTGAAAATGCACTTCCTCGCCGCTGGCCAGCTGATAACGAAGCGCACTGTTGCGTGGCACGATCGTCCGGGCGGCCGCATCCTGGGTCAGCAAGGGCTTGAACTGCACCAGCGCTGCCGGGGGGAGCGCACAGCTCAGATCGGGTGCGATCGCCTGTACGATATCTTGAGCAAGTCGTTCATATTCGGCGTCAACGCGGATGGCCGTGCGCGCCGCCAGAAAGGCGACGCCCTCGATGAGCCGCTCGACATGCGGGTTGGTGGCACGCACGCCGAGATGCGGCGCCAGCTCGGGATGAGCCCGCCCGAACTCTATGGTCGAGTCGCGCAGCAGGGCCAGCTCACGCATAAAGGCACCACGCAGCATGTCGTGCATCGCTCAGCCCAGCCGTCCGTCCGCCACGGCAACGCCGCGATCGATACGGATCGTGCCGAATTTCGTATCGAAGTGGATGCACCAGGCGATGTCGTGATCGTCCGACCGCAGCTGCGCGGAAAGCGCGAACCGGCATCGACTGCGCACCCGATGTGCAGGCTCAAGCGGATCGATCCGGATCGAGGCAGGGTCGAGCCGCGGCTCGAAACGCCGCAACGCCGTCACGATGTCGGCGGCAACGGAACGCATGAATGCGTCATCGACACTCCGCCCCGAATAGCACCTGAGTCCGTAATCCAGCAGTGATCCGCTCGTTTTGCCGGATCCGTCGTGGAAGCGGATGTGATTGAGCATGTCCTCGGCATCGGACGCGACCAGCGCCGCCACGCTCTCTGCATCGACCCCTTGCGAAGCCGACAGGCCCAGCCATCTCGCGGCGGACATGTTGCTCATCTGGGGTCCACCATTCCGGTCAGCGACCGGAACTGCGCCGCCGCGTCGGGTAACAATGCCTGCAAGATGCCATGGAAATCAGCGTTCATAAGGGTGACGGCGCGCTGAAGGAAATAAGGTGCTGGATGCCCGGGTTCGTTCTGCGCGAACCAGCCGATGCATGACTGCAGAAGCGCGACGACATCCATGCGCTGCCATTCCGAGCTTTCCGGGTGCGATGCGGTCCAAGGATGATGAGGCGCCACCGATGCCGCCGGAGACCGATCGTCCGGCATCGCCGCGCCGACCCCGACCGACGCTGCCAGCAACTCGCGCACGCGAGCCAGCCAGCGTGAGGCGCGCTCCTGCTGGACCAGAGCGGCGAGTGGCGGATATGCTCGCAGCCACTTTGCGACATCCGCAATCACCGCCTGCATCGCCGTGACCTGCGACAACACGCCGGACGCGTTATGCTGCGATTGCGTCCCCGCCGTTGCCGCAGGATCGGCAAGGGCTGGCGACTGCCGCAAACCGTCGTTCACCGCTCGCGCAGCGCCCGAATCCTTCAGCAGCTCGATCATCGGCAGGTCACCATTTCCGGTTAGATCCGACGACTGCCATTCCCTGATGTGGTCATCGGTCAGCAGGTGCCCCAACGTCGTGCCGACAATCTCCAGCGCCGCCCCGTCGATATCGGCAGGTGCCGTCTGCCGCAGCGCCTCGGACCATTGCGCAAGCAGTGTGCCGCCGGCCAGGAAACCCTCCGTCGCCAGCACCGCGCGGTACCGCAACAGATGCAGGCGCACGTCGACAAAGTCGCAGAGCAGTGCCTCGGCTTGTGTCAGGACCTGCCGCCATCGCTCGCGACATTCCTCGGCCGAGCGGGCCGCGACGGGATCATGGCGCACGAGTTCGTCCGCCATGACCTGAAGCTGGCCATAACGGACGTCTCCGGCAAGCGCGGGCGCGACCGACAGGTCGAGCCGAAGCCCGGTTCCGATGATCGGATCACGCCCCGCCACGATCAGATCTTGTGATTTTTCTTGAGGTCATACCCGGCGCTGATCGTCGCGCCAGCGGCGCCATCGTCGCCCTGCTCGTGATAATCGATCTCGATCGTCTCGAAGTTGAAGCTGATGTCGTTGAGCGGGTGGACCAACTCCTCCACGCCGGTCGCGGTCGCACTATGTCCGCCACGCGTCTCAAACCCGGAGATCAGGACTTGCTTGAACGTGATGGTCAGGAATTCCTGCTGGCCGCCCCCGGCCTTGCGGCAGATCAACTTGGCGTGCGGTATATGCTCACCCGTCGCACAGAGCATGAAAAGTTTCGGCGATGCTTTATTGAACCACATCGCAAAGTGAAAATCGCTCATTTCCACCTTGCCACGACCGCCACCCGAATTGATCGACCATGATCCGGCGTTCTTTTCACCCCAGCGCCAGCTTTCAACCTGAATGACGTCGTTGCCGAGTGCCTCATCATGCGACTCTCCCTCGACCCCGTCGATCTCGAGCCAGTAATCTACTTTGGCCACAGCTTTCCCTTTCAATTTAGATTGTTTGCTGATGATAAGTTGTAGGCTGGTCTGCTTGATCAGCCGGCGGTGATCGCCTCCGGCGCCGCCAGCGCTGCCCCGGCGCCTAAAGCATCACCCGCGGCAGCGACCTGCGCGTTCGGCATCTTGCCGACCAGCCGGAGCGAGACCGTCAATCCTTCAAGCTGGTAATGCGGACGTAGGTGAAATGTTGTGTAGTAATAACCCGGATCGCCCGGCATTTCCTCGACCGTAACGTCCGCGTCGGCAAGAGGACGACGAGCTTTTACCTCTTCCGAGGATATCGAAGGGTCGCCGTCGACATAGCGCATCACCCAGCTTTTCAGCCACCTCTGGATCTCACCCTGCGAGGTGAAGCTACCGATCTTGTCGCGCCCGATACTTTTTAGATAATGCGCGAAGCGCGATACTGCGAAGACGTAGGGCAATCGCGATGACAGCTCCGAATTCTCGTTCGCCTCATCATCCCCATAGTTGCGCGGCCGATGAATGGTGCGTGCGCCGATGAAGGCCGCGACGTTGCTGTTTTTGCGATAAACCAGCGGCATGAAGCCGGCGCGCGACAATTCTGCCTCGCGCCGATCCGAAATCGCGGTTTCGGTCGGGATGATCCCGATGCCATCAAGGCCCGGCGTCGCGCGTAACGACGGCAGATTATCGACCATTCCCCCCGATTCGACGCCGCGAATGCGCGAGCACCAGCCGTAGGTGGCGAACGCACGGTTGATATTCGCCCCCATTGCATAGGCGGCATTGGTCCACACCACCGCCTTGGCGCCACGCGTCAAATCCTCCTCGAACTGGAACGCGGCGATCCGCTCGCCCTGGCTGCCATAAGATGCCCGCGCCGCGAACCGCGGCAGCGTCAACGCGACATAGCGTGCATCGGGCGAGCCACGCAGCGCCTGCCACGCCGCAAAGTCCGGCGTTGAGAGAATGGCGCCCAGATCATGCGGATTGGCCAGTTCCGACCAGCTTTCCATCTGCATCATCGCCGGACTGGCAGCGGCGATGAACGGACAATGCGCCTCCGCCGCTACGCGAGCAACTCCGGCCAGCAGCGCGACATCCCCCGCCGAATGATCGAACGCATAGTCGCCGATCAGGCAGCCGTAAGGCTCACCACCGAACTGACCGAATTCGTCGTCGTAGATCCGCTTGAACAAGGCGCTCTGGTCGTATGTAGCGCCTCGATAACCTGCGATCCCGCGCGCCAGATCGTCCTTGGACACGTTCAGCAAGCGGATTTTCAGCGTCGGCGACGTCTGACTATTCTGTACGAGATACTGTAGCCCGCGCCACGTGCCTTCGAGTTGCTGGAACGCCGGATCGTGAATGATCTCGTTGAGCTGTCGAGTCAGGATCTGATCGAGCCGGGCGATGATGAGGCAGATGATTTGCCCGGCCTCTTCGCCACGCAGATCCGGCGAGGAGCTGATATGCCGCGCCAGTGTACGGATCGCCTTCGTTACCACATCCCGAGTGACGTCACTGCGCGGCCGAAACTCACGTTCGATCAATGCCGCGAGTGGCTGCGCCGGCGTTTCGGTCGCGGCAGGGCCGGAGCGAGTGGCGGCGGTCACGCGCGCTGCTCCGTCGAGATATCGGGAGCTTGCGAGAGTTCCGATATCGCCTGTTCGTCGGCGATCAGGCGGGTCAGCAATTGCTCGGCCCCCGCCTTCCCGTCCATATACGTCAGCAGCAACGCAAGTTGCTCGCGCGCTTCAAGCAATTGCGTCAACGCCGGCACCTGCCGCGCGACCGAGTCAGGCCGGAAATCATCCATTCGTTCGAAAGTGAGTTGAACCGGCATCGTACCCGATCCGGTCAAATGGTCCTCGACGTGCAGTCGCAAGCACGGCGCGACGTCGCGCATACGCTGGTCGAGGGTGGCCGCATCGACCGAGACGAACGTCCGGTCCTCGATGGGCGGCAGGTCAGATGCACCATCGCCGCTCAGATCCGCCATGACTCCCATGACAAACGGCAGTTCGACCTGCTGTTCACGGCCATAAACCTCGATGTCATAGGCGATCTCGACACGCGGACGCTTGAGATCGGACTGCCGCTTCTGCCACTTCATACATCGTGTCCGTTGCCAAAACGGCCTGGCGAATGACGTTGGAGATTCCACGGCAGCGCCGACCATCATGCAATTATTAATGACCTGTTAAGCCAACAAAGCCGCAGGTCTCCTCGCGAAATCGGAGACGTTTCCCCGCTACCGCACGATGAAGCGCTACAGAAAGACAATGTCAGTTCGATTACAAATTGGAGAATACAGTTCCAATATTTTGTTACTTATTATTCCAACATCTATTTGCTTGTAATATCAACTCCAGGCTTCACTTATTTAATGCAGCGAATACAGGCAAAAACCTCGGCCGAACCGTGTAAGATTTCATGGATCGGGTTTGCGATTTCACCGAAGGTGAGAAGGTGATCGTTTCAGGCTGGGGCGGAGCACCGCCAACAACGACGTCCAGCGTCACGTTGCGACGCGCGGCTTCCCACCGGCAACCTGATCTTGTCGACGCCGTCTGAATGCGTGAGCCTTCAACGTGATCGGCAAGCCAAGCGCACGCATCTTACTGAATGCGAAAGTGCGTTGACGTTGGCGCACCGTCTCCAGCCCCGTTCGCGACAGGTCTCGGCTACCAGGTCGGCCGGCGCTGCGCCGCTTCTCGTGACCCTGGCGCTGGCGTCACTCTCATGGAGAAGCCCCGACAGCGCCGGTCCGATTTTTAGCAGGATTGGTCACCGACGACGTCGCTTGATGCCCGGCCGCCTGCCTTAACTTGCCCGACGGCATGACGTCGGCGTCAAAGCGCCACGATTTCAGGCGCGATGTCGAGCGGGCCGCGCACCAACATTGATGAGAACGGCGGCTCTGCCCTCAGCGCAACGGAGTAATCGTGATCCGTGCCGCCGGGTCCAGCCCGCCCTGATGCGCCGGACAGCGCGTGTAGCGGAAGCGCTTGTCGGTGCACAGCCACACCTCGTCGAGCGCCCCGCCCTTCGTACCGGTCACGCGCATCATGTCCGCGCGAAGGCCCGGATTGGCAGCGGCGATCGCCTCCGCCAGCCGCCCGGCAGTCACCGGCGTCTGCGAAAGCCGCGCCATGTCGGGGAAGCGCAGCGCATGGAACATCGCGTTCGACGTGGTGAAATAGCGCTCGGGCGTGTAGCCCGCCATGCAGGTGCCGTGCTTGGCCCATTCGTGCTGAAGCAACTGCGGCGACGGTGTCGTACAGACATGCCGGCGGATCACCTGCCGTGAGAGGATCGGCGTCGCGCGGCAATATTGCGGCCAGTCCTTGCCCATGCCGTCCGGCCACAGCCCGTGGAGCACGAAGCCGAAGCGGTTGCTGCTTCCGCACTGGAAGCGCGCGTTCGGTCGGTCGCCGCTGCTGCGGCAATATTCAGGGCTCCAGCTGATCGCGAGCGTGTAGCTGCCGATCGGCAGCCGCCGCACCGGCTGGCTCGCCGAGGGCAGATCGGGGCGCGGGCGCGGCAGATCGGCCGGGATCGCGCACGACAGCGCCTGCGCCGTCGCCACGCCGGGGCCGGCTACGACTGCCAGCGCGCCCAGCATCATTACCCGCTTCGTCACCGTCATCATGCTTCTTCTTCCTCGGGCTCCAGCCCCTCGCCGAACCACAAACGCGCGTCGGCCCTGAACAATTGGGCCGCCGCCGCGACGCTTAGCGCCAGGATCGCCGCCGACAGCAGCAGCGCCATCACCGGCACCTTGCCGCCGGCCACCACCAACAGATTGATCGCAAAGCGAACCGCCGCCAGCCCGGTCAGGATCGTCACGACCCATTTGGCGGCAAGGCTGGCGCGGCGCGCGGTAAAATACCACAAGGTCAGCGTGATCGCGCAGCTCAGCAGCAACGCGAGCGGCAACAGCCAGGTATAGTTTGCGGTCTTGGGATCGATCGCCAGCCGGTCGGCGGTCTGCTGCCAACTGAACGCCCAGCCGATCAGCGACACGACGAACGACGCCAGATACAGCCGCTCGAACCGTAGGATCGACGGCGGCCGTCCGTTCGCCCCGAAGAACGCCAGCGGCGACCGCTTCTCCACCGGCATGACCTTCTTCTTCCTGCGCTCGCTCATAGCTCTGCAAAGTCCAGCCCGATGTCGGCGGCGGGAGCCGACTGGGTGATCCGCCCGACGCTGACGTAGCGCACGCCGCTGCGTGCGATCGCGCCGATCGTCTCCAGCGTGACGCCTCCCGACGCCTCGGTCGGCAGGCGACCGGCGACGATCGCCACTGCCGTGCGCAGCATGTCGGGCCCCATGTTGTCGAGCAAGAGGTGTGTCGCGCCCGCCGCGATCGCCGGCTCGATCTGGTCGGTGCGGTCGACCTCGACGATGATCGTCGCGATCCCGGCGGCTTTCGCCAGCGCTGCCGCCGGGCCAACCCCGCCGGCCACCGCGACATGATTGTCCTTGATCATCGCCGCGTCCCACAATCCCATGCGATGGTTCCGCGCGCCACCGGTGCGCGTCGCATATTTCTCGAGCCGCCTAAGGCCGGGAATCGTCTTGCGCGTGTCGAGCAGGGTCGCGCCGCTGCCCGCGATCGCGTCGACATAGGCCGCGGTCAGCGTCGCGATGCCGGACAGGTGCTGGACGGTGTTGAGCGCCGAGCGCTCGGCGGTCAGAAGCGCGCGGGCATTGCCCGTGATGCGCATCAGCGCGGTGCCGGGCGCGACACGATCGCCGTCCTGCACCAGCGGGACGACCTGTGCCTCGCGATCGAGGTGCCGGAAGAACGCCGCAGCGATTTCCAGTCCGCAGACCGTAATCGCGTCGCGGCTGTCCATCACCGCCTCGAACCGCGCCCCGGCCGGGATCACCGCGACGGAGGTGACGTCGCCCCCCTCACCCAGATCCTCCGCCAGCGTCGCGGCGACGAAGGCGTCGAGATCGAAACCGTCGAGCTGGAACGTCATGGCAATTGCTCCGTGGGCGCGACGCCCCAGATCCGGTCGGTCTGGATGAACCCCGCCTGCCCCTTCACGTCGAACCGGCACCAGCCGTTGCCGCAGCGCGAGACGCGCCCGACGACGCCGGGCTGCACCCGCCACACGATCGTCGGTCCGCCGGGACGATCGCGCAGATCGGCCGGTTCGGTGCCGCGCACGATCGCGGTGCGGCGGCTGCTGAGCAGCGCGTTGAGCATCCATCCTTGCGTGCCGTCGGGATCCTCGACGCGGCGCCATTCCTTGAACGCCTCCAGCACGCGCACCGGCAGGTCGGCGCGGACATAGATCCAGCTCGCCGGAAAGTTGCGCCCCGGTCCCGTCCGCATCCGCGCGCGCGACGCAGCGATCGAACCGACGAAGGGCGGCTTCTTCGGTTCGTTGTCCGCCGCGGCGGGCACGGGAACGAGCAGCGCCACCGCCACCGCCGCTGCCACGATCGTATGATGGTCCCTGTTCACTTCCGCCCTCTGGTCATCTTCGCCCTGTAACCACGCGGACCCTGCCGCATCAACCGTTGACGCACGCGCGCGGCTTCGCCAATCCCGGCGCATGGCCGATACGCGACGCTGCGCCCATCCCAAGGTGATCGTGACGCGGGCGCTCCCCGACGTGGTGATGCGGCGACTGGACGAATTGTTCGATGTGACCGGCAATGCCGACGACGTGCCGCTGTCGCGCGATGCGCTGGCCGCTGCAATGGCGGAGTGCGACGTGCTGGTGCCCGCCGTCACCGACACGATCGATGCCGGCTTGATCGCGGGTGCGGGGCCGCGCCTGCGGCTGATCGCGAATTTCGGCGCGGGCGTGAACCATATCGACCTTAAGGCGGCGCGCGCGCGCGGTATCATCGTCACCAACACGCCCGGCGTGCTGACCGAGGACACCGCCGACATGACGATGGCGCTGATCGTCTCGGTTCCGCGGCGGCTGGCGGAGGGCGAGAAGCTGGTGCGCGCCGGCGCGTGGAACGGGTGGAGCCCGGGCGGGATGCTGGGCTACCGGATCGGCGGCAAGGCGCTGGGGATCGTCGGCATGGGCCGGATCGGCCAGGCGGTCGCGCGGCGCGCGCGCGCGTTCGGTCTGTTGATCCACTACCACAACCGCCACCGGCTGCCGAAGGTCGTCGAGGCGGAACTGAACGCGGTCTGGCACCCAAATCTCGACGAGCTGCTCGGCGCGATCGACATTCTGACGCTCCACACGCCGCTCAATGCCGACAGCCGCGAGCTGATCGACGCGCGCCGCATCGCGCTGCTGCGCCCGCACGTCTTTGTCATTAACGCCAGCCGTGGCGGAATCGTGGACGAGGATGCGCTGGTCGACGCGCTGGAGAACGGCCGGCTCGCCGGAGCCGGGCTGGACGTATGGCGGCACGAGCCCGAGATCGACCCCCGGCTGCTCGCGCTGCCGAACGTCGTAATGACCCCGCACATGGGCTCGGCGACCTGGGAAGGCCGCGTCGCGTCGGGCGAGAAGGTGATCGCCAACATCCGCATGTGGGCCGACGGCCACCGTCCGCCCGATCAGGTGCTCGAGGGCTGGGCATAGCGCTTCGCTGTCGCCGCGGACTTGGGCCGAGGTCCCGCTTCTTCTGCCGCGTAGGAAGCGAGACACCGGATCAGGGCGACGGGGACTGGAGGGTCAATCCATTCCCTTCCCCACCGCGCCAAGGATCAGCGCGGCGATCACGCGCCCGCTGTAGCGCAGGCACAGCTCCTGATGGATCGCCGCGGCATCGGCGCTCTTGGCGCTGATCGCGCGAATGGCTTCGCCGCGGGCACGTTCGGCATGATAGGCGGCGTGGCGATCGTGGGGCATCGAACTCTCCGTCATGGCCCGTCGTCGATCGGCGGGTGACGTTGCCCCGAGATGTCGCGTGCGTTGCCGCCTCGCAATCACTGTCGCAAATACGCCGTAACGAAGCATGTCTGCCCGGAACCGTGCCCGAGCCGCCGCATTGACGCGACATTCCCAGCACAGGAAGCAAGCACATGAAAAAGATCGCACTCTCCGCCCTGCTCGTCGTCGCGGCGGTATCGACCTCGGCCTGTTCGACACTGCGCGGCGCGGCGATCGGCGGTGCGGGCGGCGCGGGTGTCGCAGCGGCGACCGGCGGCAACGTCGAGAAGGGCGCGGCGGTCGGCGGCGTCGGCGGCGCCGTCGTGGGTACTGTGGTCGACTGACGCCCAGCATCGACCGCGCTATGATGACGACGCGCCGACCGGCCGGGCGGCGCGTCGTTCGTTATGGGGAAAAGCGATGATCGGGATCGTGGCATTGGCGGCGGCAGCGGCAGCGGCAGCGACCTGTCCGGCGCACAGGGGTAGCGCGCCGCTCCGCAGTGTCGATCTCTACGACGAGCCGATCACCGACAATGCCCTGCTCGCCCCCGATACGACGCGCCGATTGAACCGAACGACGGTGCAGGTATGGCGGGTGGACGGCGTGTATAGCGCCAGGCGCTCGCTCCACATCCGGTGCGGCTATGCCATCGGCGGATCGGTGATGGTGCCGGTGACCAAGCCGGTCCGCGAATGTCGTCTCTCGGCGCGCGCGGGCGTCCGCACATTCCGCTGCGCCTGATCGTACCCGCTCTTTGCTGAGCGCAGCACCCGTCGCCGACAGGACGTCGACTAGACGACGCTGTCCGCGGTGATCCGCCCCACGGCGGCCAACACCGCCTCCACGCTGGCCGACGGAGCGGATCGAACCGGCTCGTAATAGGCCGCGACGATAACCGGCGCGCGGCCGCGTGGACCACCGAAGGCGAGGTCGACGTAGATCGGCTGTCGCTCGCCGCCGCCGGTCCCGGTCTTGTCGCCCGCGCGCCATCCGGCTGGAAAGCCGCCGCGCAACCGGTTCTGCCCCGTCTTGGCCGCAACCATCCACTCGGCAAGCAGCGCGCGGCTCGCCGGTCGCAGCACGTCGCCCTGCACGATCCGCGAGATGGTCGCGACCATCGCAGCCGGAGACGTCGTGTCGAGCGCGGTACCCGGCGGCGTCACGTTCAGCGCCGGCTCGTAGCGGTCGAGCCGGCTGACTCGATCGCCGATCGCCCGCCAGAACGCCGTCAGCCGGGCTGGCCCACCGATCTTGCGCAGCAGGACATTGGCCGCAGTATTGTCGCTGGTGACGACGGCCGCGCGCGCCAGTTCGCGGATCGGCAAGGTCATGCCGGCGCTGGCGGTCGTGACCGGGCTGTGGGGGAGGATGTCGGCCGGCGACCAGCCTAGCCGTTCGCCCAGTGCCAGCCGCCCACGTTCCGCTTCGGCCAGGACCATCGCGGCCAGCGACAATTTGAACGAACTGGCCTGCGTAAAGCGCTCGTGCGCTCGCCAGCCGAACGTCCTGCCGCGCGCCGTATCGACGATGCCGACGCCCAACCGGCCGCCCGAACGACGTTCGAGCGAGGCAAGCGCCTCCACGGTCGAAGCGGTCCGCGGCGCCGCCCCGGACAGCGCAAGCGCGCCGCCGACCAGCAGATGACGTCGATGCACGTGGCTGTTCATCCGCAAGCCATAGCAGCACCAACGAAGGTGGCGAGCACCACGCGCAAGGGGTCGTCCTGTCGCGCCACGCGCCACCTTCCGACGGTCGCCGGCTCAGGCGACGCGCCGGTCCAGCAAGGCTGCGCGTACCAAATCCTTGCCTCGCCCGAACGCGCGCAGGATCGCGGCGAGTTCGTCGCGCGCCGGCACGAACACGCCCGCTACCGCCACGCGCGTTGCCGGCGACACCCGTCGCCACACGCCGTCCGTGCACAATTCGAGGTCGGCCATTACCTCGACCGGCAACGCCGCCCCGTTCAACCGCGCGAACGGGGACGAGCGGAAGCGATTGCTCGCCGCGCCGATCGTCACCGCGCCCGGCCACGCACCGAGCAGCCTCGCCGCATCGCGTGCGCTCACCAGCACGTCGATGTCGGCGACCGACGTCTCGGCCCCATGCAACCGCACCGCCGCGCTGCCGATCACCCACCACGGATCGCGCGCCGGGCGCAGCGCTGTCGCCACCTGCGCCAGCGCCGCGTCGAACATCAGTCGCCGGTCAGGATGCGATCGACGAGCTGCTTCACGGTGGGCACGAAGCCGTTCGAGTAGAAGGGATCGCGCTTGAAATTATACGCCGCGTGCCCCGCGAACATCAGGTTCGCATCGGTGTCGCCGCCATGCGCGATGTCCTGCAGCGTCTTCTGGATGCAGAAGCTGCGCGGATCGGCAAGCCGCCCGGTCGAGTTGGTCTCGGTATCCGCCCAGCTCGAGAACAGGCACTGGCTGAGGCAGCCCATGCAATCGGCCTGATCCTTGCGGATTTCGCCCTTTTCCTGCGGCGTCACGAAGACGAGCGTGTTGTCCGGAGTCTTGAGCGCATCGGTGAAGCCCGCGCCGAACCATTCGCGCGCGCGCAACAGGTCGTTGCGGGTCACCCAGAAGTTCTTGCCCTTCACCCCGACGTCGAGCTGGAAGACATGGTCGCCCGCTTCCTGCGTCGAAAACGCGATCTGTCGCTCCGACCGTGCTTCCAGCGAACGCAGGAACGGGTTGCGAACCGCCGATGAATAGAAACCGGTCGGCGAGAAACGGTGCAGCAGCACCTCGCCTTCCTCGATCTGAGTCAGCTTGGCCTTCCACTCCTCGGGGATCGGGCTTTCCTGCGTCAGCAGCGGGCGCGTGCCGTACTGGAACGCGATCTGCCCGAGTTCGGGATTATCGATCCACTCGTTCCAGTCGCGCAGATACCAGACGCCGCCCGCCATCACGATCGGCGTGGTGTCGGGAATGCCGCCCTCGCGCATCGTCTCGCGCAGTGCCTTGACGCGCGGATAGGGATCCTCCGGCTTCAGCGGGTCCTCGGCATTCGACAGGCCGTTGTGCCCGCCCGCCAGCCACGGATCCTCGTAGACGACCGCCGCCAGCCACTCGCTCGCCTTGGAATAGGCGCGCTTCCACAACGCACGGAACGCGCGGCCCGAGCTGACGATCGGCAGATAGTTGACGTTGTACGACGCCGCGATCTCGCTGAGCTTATACGGCATCCCCGCGCCGCAGGTGACGCCCGCCACCAGCCCGCGCGTCCGCTCCAGCACGCCGTGCAGCACGCGCGGCGCGCCGCCCATTTCCCACAGCACGTTGATGTTGATCGCGCCCTTGCCGCCCGCGATCTCCCAGGCGCGCTGGACCTGCTGCACCGCGCCCTCGATCGCATAGGCGATCAGTTCCTCGTGGCGCTCGCGCCGGGTCAGCGCGCGATAGATCTGCGGGATGATCTTGCCGTCGGGATCGTAGCTGTCCGCGTTGACCGCCGAGACCGTGCCGATTCCGCCCGCCGCCGCCCAGGCGCCTGCCGAGGCGTGATTGGTGGCGGCAACCCCCTTGCCCCCTTCCACCAGCGGCCAGACCTCGCGGCCTCCATAGACGATTGGCTTCAGCCCCTTGAACACGCGAATTCCCGTTTCACCAATGATGGAGCGGCCCCATATAAAGCAATCGGGCCGCAACGCGACCGAAATGCGACTCAATCAGGGAAAGCCGGCCGCCCGATCGCATCCGAATAGACGGCGGCGGCACGCGCGATCATCGTCGCGGCGTCATGCCGCTCCGCCGCGCGGGCGCGATTGGCCGCGCCGACCTCGGCGCGCAGCGCGGCGTCGCTCGCCAACGGCTGCAACGCATCGCGCAACGAGACTTCGGCGGCATAGGGGGCCAGCAGCGCGGCATTTGGCGGTGCGAGCATGTTCTCGACCCCGCCGCCGCGCAGCGCCATCACCGGCACCCCCGCCGCCATCGCCTCGACCACGACCGAAGACGCCGCGCCCGGCCGCATCGGCAGCAGCAACACATCGAATCCGCCAAGGAAGCGCGACGTCGGCGCGAGCGGGCCTGGCAGCACCAACCGGTCGTCGATACCCATCGCCAGCGCCGCGCGTTCGACCGCCGCCCGCCCCGCGCCCTCGCCGACCACCACCAGCCGGAAGCGCGCCGCAAGCCCCGCGACCGCGCGCACCAGCAGCGTCAGATCGTCGTCCGCGACCCTGTCCGCGAGCACCCCGATCGCCACCTCGCCCGGCTTGCGGCGGAACCCGCCGACCGCTTTCGCGTCGGGCCCCCGCGCAAAGGCCGTCAGGTCGGCGCCGTCGGGGATCACGTGCAATCGCGCGCCCGGCACCTTCCACCTCTCTGCCGCCACCTGCGCCGCTGCATCGCTGCGCACCACCAGCCCGGCCGCCGCGCCCAGCGCGATCCGCCGATAGAGCCGCCCGCTGCCGATGGTCGTCGCATCGGCAGGGTCCTCGTGATGCACGATCGGCGGCGCGCCGCGCGAAAACGCCCGCCGCGCCATCACGGCGTCGATCGTCCCCGCGCCATAGCTCAGCACCAGATCGTGTCCATGCATCGCGCGCGCAATCGCCTCATAGCGCGCCACCGATACCGTACCGCGCAGCGGTGGCGGGTCCTGCGCCAGCAGGCCCGTCACGCCCTCGGGCAATCCACCCGCGTGGCCGTCCGCCGCCACCACGTGCCGCACCCGCGCGCCCGACGCTGTCATCAGCGCCGCCGCGCGCCGGCTCCACGGATCGGAACCGGGATCGTAGCGCGCCAGCAAATGCAGAATGGACAGTGACTGTGACATACCCGCCACATAAACCATCAAATGTTGCCGTGCACCATGTTCTGCTTCCTCCGTTTGGCAGAACAGGACATGAAAGGGCTTCTTATCAGCGACTAACAGGACTCTGACCCATGAAGATCGTTTCCATGTTCGCCGCCGCTGCCTCGCTCACGCTGGCTGCTGCCCCCGCCCTCGCCGCGCCGGCTGCCAGCCCGGCGGCCTCGCTGTCGGTCGCGAAGTCGGCCCGCGCCGCCACCGCCACCAACGGCAAGAGCAAGCTGGCCGCACCGGGCGCGATTATCGGCCTCGTCCTGGCCGCCGCGGTGGTCGCCGCCGGCGTGGTGATCGCGGTCGACGACAACAACGATTCGGACAGCAACTGATCCGAAGGGTCGCGCCGCCGTGGCGGCGGTGACGTCGAGAGGGGCCCGGGGCGCACGCGCGCTCCGGGCTTTTTCGTGCCTCCCCCGTCAAGGCAAGCGGCGCTTAGCCGCCAGCCTTCACCCGAGCCGGTCCTTCGGCACGTGCGTGATCCGGCACGCAAGATCGGCCTCCCCGCTCGCCACCACCCAGTGATCACCGCCGTCCGCAATCCCGGTCGTGAACACCACATCGGTAACGTAGAGCAGATCCTCCAGCGGCGTGAGCAGCTCCGGCGCCGGCTCCAGCAGCGGCGCGTGGTCGGTTGCCAGCGCGCGCGACGGATCGTCGCGGTCGAGCAGCGTCCAATAGGTCCGATAGATACCCACCACGCCCGATGGCTCGACGCCATGCCACAGCGACAGCCAGCCCTGCTTTCCGCCGACCTCCGCCAGCACCGGCGGCGCGCCACCCCCCATCCGCGCGGTCGCCATCGTCTGCGCATGCGGGCGGATGCCGGGCTTGTCGTAGGGCTTCCAGTGCAGCGCGTCCGGCGAGGTCGCGAGATTGATCGACGGCCCGGCACGCCATTCGGACTCGGGTGGATAGGCGAAATACAGGTCGCCGAGCGGACGGGTCTGCGCGCAAAACTTGCCGCCCACCTTGCCCTCGAAGATCAGCATGTCCTTGTTCTGGTGATCCAGGACGATCCCCTCAAGAGTCCAGTCGAGCGCATCGTCGCTGGTGTAGAGCGTGGTCGAATGGCGCTCCGGGCTGACCGAGCAGGTCGTCATGTAATAGCGCCCGTCGACCTGCGTGATCCGCGCATCCTCGACGCCATAACATTGGTAATCGGTGCGCGGCGCGATCGCACGATCATAATGGATCGCCACCACCTCGCGCCCCTCGGCATCCAGCTCGACCGGCAACAGCCACGACAGCGAGGTCAGCGCCATTACCTTCCACCCGCCGCCGCGCATCATGAACTTGCGCGGGTCGGAGGTATCGACCAGCGACAGCGGCCAGCCGTCGAGCACATAGCCGCCGTCATGCCAGCGGATCGCGTGGACCTGCTGGTCGCGGACGGGCGTGCGCAATGCCTCGGCGACGCGCACCATCAGCAACAGGTTGCCGTTCGGCAGCCGCGTCATCCCCGGATTGAACGCGCCCAGCACATAGGTCTCGGCATCGACCTTCCCCGCCAGCGGCGAGCGCGCCAGATCGATGTCGTGCGGCGTCAGCACCAGCGCATCATGGGTCCAATCGGCCATCACTCCTCCTCCTGCACGCGCGGGCTGATCGTCAGCCGCTGGATCACGGTGCGACGCGGCTGGGTAAGCAGATAGTGCACGCCGACCGCGATATCCTCGGCGCGCAGCATCGTCCCCGCCTCGATCTGCTCGCGCTGCTCTTCGGGGCTGATGTCGGGCATCTGCATGTCGGAGCCGGTCTTGCCGGGCTCAACCAAGGCGACGCGGATGTCCTTGCCGCCCAGCTCACGACGCAACGCGATCGAGAAGCCCTGCAACCCGTGCTTGATCGCCGCGTAAACGGTCGAGTGCGGCCCGAGCACATAGGCGCTGGTCGACCCGATCATCACGATATCGCCGCCCTGTGCCATCGTCGCTGCGGCGCGGTGCGCGAGCAGCAGATAATGGGTAAAGTTGAGCGAAATCGCGTGGCGTACCGCCGCCTCATTCATCTCGCTCAATCCCGACGCCGCCTCGGCGGCATTGGCGATGACGATGTCATAGCCGCCCAGCGCAGCATCGGCGTTCGACAGGAACGCCGCGACATTGTCGGGATCGGACAGGTCGAGCAGTGCGCCCTCGCCCGTTCCCACCTTGCGGATGTCCGCCAGCGCCTCGTCGAGATGCGCCCAATCGGTACCGCCGATGAACACCGACGCGCCCTCGGAGGCGAGCAACCTCGCGATCGCGCGCCCGATGCCCGTCGTGCCGCCGGTGATCGCCGCGCGGCGCCCCTTCAGAGGCAGCACGGCGGTATGAGCGTCCCGAACGTCAGTCATGCGGACGCTCCATGATCAGGCCGCGCTACCACCCCACAATACGTCGCCCCGAACTTGATCCGGAGCCCCGCTTCTTCTTCTCGGCGAGCACAAAAGCGGGATCCCGGATCACGTGCGGGATGACGGGGAAGACAGATCATGCGGGCTCTCCGGGCAGAGGTCGTAAAGCCCCGCGACAGCGCCTCAATCCGCCGGGCGGTTCCCGGTCCGCGCCAGCCATTGCATCAACGCAGGTTGCGCCGCCGGCTCGTCGAGCATCGGCGCATGACCAATCCTTGGCACCGTCACCAGCGTCGCATCGGGGAGCATCGCCGCCATTCGCTCGGCGGTGCCCGCGGACAGGATATCGCTCAGCGCGCCGCGCACCACCAGCACCGGCACCCCCGCCAGCGCCGCGAGCGCGCGCCACATGTCCGGCCCCGCCTCGTTGCCGGGCAGGCGGAACGGCTCGGCGATCTTCAGGTCATAGTCGAGCACGATCCGTCCGGCGGAATTGACGCGGTACAGCCGCTTGGCCATCACCAGCCATTGCTCGATCCCCCAGTCGGGATAGGCGGCGGCATTGCCCTCCTGAACCCCGCGCGCGGCATGCATCCAGGTCGGCCAAGTGCTCGGCTTGCCGACATAGCCGCGGATGCGCGCGAGTCCCGCCGGTTCGATCTCCGGCCCGACGTCGTTGAGCAGCGCTCCCGCCAGCCGTCCCGGCACCAGCCCGGCCAGCAACATCGTGACGATCCCGCCCAGCGACGTGCCGATCGTCACGAAGCGGTCGATCTTCTGGTCGTCGAGCAACGCGACCACGTCCTGCGCATAGGTGAGCGGGACGTAGCTCATCGGGTCCTTGGCGAACGCGCTCTCGCCACGCCCGCGAAACTCGACCGCGATCACGCGCCGCTTGGGGGCGATCGCTTCCGCCACCGCCGCGAAGTCGCGCGCGTTGCGGGTCAGGCCCGGAAGGCACAGCACCGGCGGCGCATCATCGGTACCGGGATAGTCGCGCGCATGCAGCCGCAACCCATCGCTCGACCACCAGTAGATGTCCCAAAATTCCGCCATCGCTTGCGCCCCCTGCCGACCGCCCCCCATATCGCGGCATGGCCGTCGACCCGCAAGCATATCGCCCCGAGCGCACCCTCACCGCGCTCGGCGACCCCTTTTACGACGAAGTCGCCGCCGCGCGTTTCCCGCAGGCGACCTTGCGCTTCCGCAACGATCGCGCCGCCGCGCAGGTCGGGCTCGACACGCTCGACGACGCCGAATGGGTCGCGCATTTCGGCCGCTTCGAGCGCCTGCCGGGCACGCTCGAACGTCCCTTGGCGCTGCGTTATCACGGGCACCAGTTCCGCGTGTACAATCCCGATATCGGCGACGGGCGCGGCTTCACCTACGCACAGCTTCGCGACGACCGCGGGCGGTTGCTCGACCTCGGCACCAAGGGCTCGGGGCAGACGCCGTGGAGCCGCTTCGGCGACGGCCGTCTGACGCTCAAGGGCGGCGTGCGCGAGGTGCTCGCCACCGAGATGCTCGAGGCGCTGAACGTGCCCACCTCGCGCAGCTTCTCGCTGATCGAAACCGACGAGGCGCTGGAGCGCAACGACGAACCCTCGCCGACGCGCGGCAGCGTGCTGGTGCGGCTCAGCCACTCCCATATCCGCATCGGCACCTTCCAGCGGCTCGCGTATCACCGTGACGAGGACGCGCTGCGTCGGCTGACCGGCTATGTGCTGCGCGAACTCTATGGCGAGGACAGCGACGATCCGGTGCGGCTGCTGGAACGCGTCGTCGCGCGCACCGCGACACTGGCGGCGCGCTATATGGCCGCCGGATTCGTCCACGGCGTGCTCAATTCCGACAACATCAACGTCACCGGCGAGAGCTTCGACTATGGCCCGTGGCGGTTCGCGCCGGTCTGGGATCCGGGGTTCGTCGCCGCCTATTTCGACCACGCCGGCCTCTACGCCTTTGGTCGCCAGCCCGAGGCGATCCTGTGGGACGTCATGCAGCTCGCCTCCTCGCTCGCGCAGATCAGCGAGTCCGAGCCGCTGATCGCCGCGCTCGACGGCTTCGCCGGCCTTTATCAGCCCGCGATCGCCGAGGCGGTGCTGTGGCGGATGGGTCGGTTGCCGCGTGCACCGGAAGAGAACCGTGCGCTGGTACAGGCGGTCGAACGGGCGTTGCGTGCGACGCTCACGCCGGTCGACCGGTTCTTCTTCGATGCCTTCGCGCAACCCCTCCCGCAAACTTATGGCACCGAATGGGACGAGGTCCGCCAACATCTACAGCCCTTTTCACCCCGCCGCGCGCGCGATCACGTCTACTGGCAGGGCGAGCCGTGCGCGATGCTGATCGACCGGGTCGAGGCGATCTGGTCGCCGATCGCGGCTGCCGACGATTGGGGGCTGTTTGGCGCAACCATCGCCAACATCCGCGCGATGGGTGACGCGCTGCGCTGACGATCCCCCCTTCCGCCGTGATGAAAGTTACGGCTAAGACCAGCGGCATGGCTGAGCTGATCTCGTTCGAACCCGCCACCGGCGCGGAACTGTGGCGTGCGGAGACGAGCGACGTCGACGCCGAGGTGGCGGCGGCGCGCGCCGGCTTCGTGCCATGGGCGGCCAAGTCCCTGTCTTTCCGCATCGAAACGCTCCGGCGCTTCGCCAATGTCGTCCGCCAGCGCGCAGACGCCTTCACCGACCTGATCGCGCGCGAAACCGGCAAGCCGGTGTGGGAAGCGCGCACCGAGGTCGATACTGTCGCCGCCAAGGTCGACATCTCAGTCAGCGCCTATGCCGAACGCACCGCGCAGCGTCGGCTCGACGCACCGATGAACACCCGCATGGCGCTCCGCCACAAGCCGCATGGCGTGCTGGCGGTGCTGGGACCATACAATTTTCCCGCGCATCTGCCCAACGGCCACATCGTCCCCGCGTTGATCGCGGGCAACGCCATCGTCTTCAAACCATCGGAGAAAACCCCGGCGACCGGCGCGTTTCTGGTGGATTGCTTCCACGCCGCAGGGGTGCCCGCCGAGACGCTGCGGCTGGTGATCGGCGGCCCAGACGAAGGTCGCGCATTGGCCGCGCACGACGGGATCGACGGGCTGCTGTTCACCGGCTCGGCCCGCACCGGGATCGCGCTCAACCGCGCTTTCGCCGAGAAGCCGGAGAAGATCCTCGCGCTGGAGATGGGCGGCAACAACCCGATCCTGGTGTGGGACACGCCCGACCTGCACGCCGCCGCGGTGCTGATCGTCCAGTCCGCCTTTACCACCGCCGGGCAGCGCTGCACCGCCGCGCGGCGGCTGATCGTGCAGGAATCCTTGGCCGAACCGTTGCTTGCCGAGCTTGCGTCGCTGACCCGCCGGCTGATCGTCGGCGCGCCGCACGACGATCCGCAGCCGTTCATGGGCCCGGTGATCGACAATGAGGTAGCCGACGGCCTCACCGAAAGCTTCCTCGCGCTGATGATGAAGGGCGGGCGCCCGATCCAGCATATGGCGCGCCCGGTCGCTGATCGGCCGTTCGTGACGCCCGGCATCATCGACGTCACCGATGTTGGCGATCGTCCTGATATCGAGCTGTTCGGTCCACTGTTGCAGGTGATCCGCGCCGACGATTTCGACGACGCGATCGCCGAGGCGAACAACACCCGCTACGGCCTCTCATCGTCGCTGATCAGCCAGACCCCGGCATTGTTCGACCGCTTCTGGGCAGGCGCACGCGCCGGCATCGTCAACTGGAACCGCCCGACCAACGGCGCGTCGTCGTCCGCCCCGTTCGGCGGGATCGGCTGGTCGGGCAATCATCGTCCAAGCGCCTATTATGCCGCTGATTATTGCGCCTATCCGGTCGTCTCGAACGAGGCCGAGGCGGCGCGCGCGACGATCGGCATCGGCCTCGCCGACGCCTGATTCAGAAGAGGATCGAGAGACATGGCAAGCGGACTCGTCGCGCTGCTCGACGATATCGCCGGACTCACCCGGCTGGCCGCGGCATCGCTCGACGACGTCGGAGCGGCCGCCACCAAGGCGGGAACGAAGGCGGCGGGGGTGGTGATCGACGATACCGCGGTCACTCCGCGCTACGTCGTTGGCCTGTCGCCCAAGCGCGAACTGCCGATCATCGGCAAAATCGCGCTCGGCTCGATCCGCAACAAGTTGCTGTTTTTGCTCCCCGCCGCGCTGATCCTGAGCGCGGTCGCACCGTGGGCGCTCGCCCCGCTGCTGATGCTGGGCGGGGCGTTCCTGTGCTTCGAGGGCGCGGAAAAGGTGATCGAGGCGGTGTCCGGCGCGCATGGCGCGAACGAGGAGACTTTGACGACCGACCCGGTGGCGCTGGAGAAGCAGAAAGTGTCGGGCGCGATTCGCACCGACTTCATCCTGTCGGCCGAGATCATGGTGATCGCCCTGCGCGAGGTCTCGGACCAGCCGCTGCTGACGCAGGCGGTGACGCTGGCGATCGTCGCGGTCCTGATCACCGCGGGCGTGTACGGCGTCGTCGCGCTGATCGTGAAGGCGGACGATGTCGGCCTGTATCTGGCGCAGCGGCCCTCGGCAGCGGCGCAGGCGATCGGGCGCGGGCTGGTGAAGGGCGTGCCGGTGCTGATGCAGGTTCTGACGGTGGTCGGCACCGCGGCGATGCTGTGGGTCGGCGGCGATCTGCTGATCCACAATGCCGCCGACGTCGGCGTGCCCGCGCCTGCCGAGTTCGTCCACCATCTCGCCGGGGGTGCGGGCGGCGGGGCACTCGGCTGGCTGGTCAGCGCGGGGATTGCGGGGGTATGCGGGCTGATCGTCGGCGGGGTGATCGCGCTGGTGATGCACAAGGTTCATGCGGCGCGGCATTGAGCTCTGACACGTAAGCGTCGGGCTTGGGGCAGCCTCACACTTCAACGCGATAGACATGGGCCCCTGCCTTCGCGGGGGTGACGGTGGAAGTGGGCAGAGCCCGATCAACAAACACCGTCGCCCCTGCGCAGGCAGGGGCCCATGTCTGTCCAATCAGCCGCCACCCCGCCCCGCAAAGCGAGCACCGCTGCGTCTACCCCCACCACGCAGCAACAACCACCACGAAACCAATCCTACGCCACCGCCAAGCATCGCTCGATTGCACCCTCCGCCGCCCTGCCCCATGTCCGGTGGCATCATGGCGACGCTTCTTGATCCCGACGCGCGCGGCCGCGTCATCCTCGTGGGGGCTGGTCCGGGCGACCCCGGCCTGCTCACGGTCCGTGCAGTCGAGGCGCTGCGCTGCGCCGACGTCGTCGTTCACGACGGGCTCATCGACCCGCGCGTCCTCGATCTCGCCCCGCCTGAGGCGCATCGCATCTCGGTCGCCAAGCGCCGCGCGCGCCACACGCTGCCGCAGGAGGCGATCAACGCGCTGATCGTCGCGCACGTCATGGCGGGCAGCGTCGTCGTCCGGCTGAAGGGCGGCGACCCGTTCATCTTCGGGCGCGGCGGCGAAGAGGTCGAGGCGGTGCGCGCCGCCGGGCTGGCAGTCGAGGTGATTCCAGGCGTGTCGGCGGCGCTCGGCTGCGCCGCCGAGGCGATGCTGCCGCTCACTCACCGCGACCACAGCTCGGCGGTCACGTTCGTCGCCGGCCAGTGCAAGGGGCTGACCGATCAGGACTGGTCGGGGCTTGCCGGACAGGGCCGGACGCTGGTGATCTACATGGGCGTCGCGACCGCCGAGGCGATCGCCGACAAATTGATGGCGGACGGCGTCGCGCCGGACATGCCGGTTGCGGTGCTGGAAAAGGGCACGCTGCCCGGCCACCGCGCGTTGCGGACGCTGCTCGCCGATCTTGGCGCGATGGTGTCGCGCGAGCAGGTAGCGAGCCCGGCGATCATCGTCGTCGGCGAGGTGGTGGAACTGTCCGACGCCGAGGACCGGCTGGCGGGCTATGCGAAGGTGGCGGAGACGATGGCATGAGGCTGGTGACCGGCAACGATCTGGCGACCGGCGACGTGGTCTGGTGGACCGGCCGCGAGTGGTCGCGCCACATCGCCGACGCCGGCGACGCCGGCGAGCGTGCCGAGGCGATCGCGCGCGAGGAAGAGGCGGCGCGGCGCGTCAACGTCCCCTATGTGATTGAGGCGAGCGAGACCCCCGATGGGCCGCGCCCGGCGCATATCAAGGACCGTATTCGCGCGCTCGGCCCGACCGTCCGCCCCGACCTGACGCTCAAGCCAGCCGACGCCCAGGCGGGCGAATGGGTGATCTGAACCCCTCCCCGCCGCTTGCGCGGGGATCGAGGAAGCAACGATGTACAAGTACGACGAATATGATCAGTCGATCGTCGATGCGCGGGTCGAGGAATTCCGCGACCAGTGCCAGCGGCGGCTGTCGGGCGAACTGAGCGAGGATCAGTTCAAGCCGCTGCGGCTGATGAACGGGCTCTACCTCCAGCTTCACGCCTACATGCTGCGGGTCGCGGTGCCTTATGGCACGCTCAATGCGCGGCAGATGCGGATGCTGGCGCATGTCGCGCGCAAGTACGACCGCGGTTACGGCCATTTCACCACCCGCCAGAACATTCAGTACAATTGGATCAAGCTGGAGGACGCCGCCGACATCCTCGCCGAGCTGGCGACGGTCGAGATGCACGCGATCCAGACCAGCGGCAATTGCATACGCAACATCAGCTCGGACCAGTTCGCGGGCGCGGCCGCCGACGAGGTTACCGACCCGCGCCCGTTCGCGGAATTGCTGCGGCAGTGGAGCACCTTCCACCCCGAGTTCAGCTATCTGCCGCGCAAGTTCAAGATCGCGGTGATCGCCGCCGACGAGGATCGCGCGGCGATGCGTCTCCACGACATCGGGCTGCAGTTGCTCGATCGCGATGGGGTGCTCGGCGCGAAGGTGTTCGTCGGCGGCGGGATGGGCCGCACCCCGATGATCGCGCCGGAGATCAAAGACTTCATCCCCGCCGACCAGCTGATGAGCTATCTGGAGGCGTGCCTGCGCGTCTACAATCGCTACGGCCGGCGCGACAATATCTACAAGGCGCGGATCAAGATCCTGATCCACGAGCTGGGCGCGGACAAGTACCGCGCCGAGGTCGAGGAGGAATTCGCGCAGGTGCGCCAACTCGGCATCGATCCGCCCGCCGCCGAACTGGCGCGGATCAGCGCGATGTTCGCCGCTCCCGCCTTCGCCGCGGATGACGGCGCGGTCGCGGATCGCAGCGACCCGGATTTCGCGGTGTGGCTCGACCAGAACGTCCGCGCGCACAAGCAGCCGGGCCATGCGATCGTCACCATCTCGCTCAAGCCGATCGGCGGCATTCCAGGCGACGCCTCCGCCGAGCAGATCGACGTGATGGCCGACCTCGCCGAGCGGTACAGCTTCGACGAGCTGCGCGTCACCCATGCGCAGAACATCGTGCTGCCGCACGTCCGCATCGCCGACCTGAAGGCGGTGTGGGAGGCGCTCGCCGAGGCCCGGCTGGCCGACGCCAACCTCGACCTGATCAGCGACATCATTGCCTGCCCGGGGCTGGATTATTGCGCGCTTGCCAATGCGCGCTCGATCCCGCTCGCGCAGAAGATCGGGCAGCGGTTCGCCGATCTCGACCGCCAGCGCGATCTGGGTGAATTGAAGCTCAAGATCAGCGGCTGCATCAACGCCTGCGGCCACCATCATGCCGGGCACATCGGCATCCTCGGCGTCGACCGGAAGGGCACCGAGAATTACCAGCTGCTGCTCGGCGGCTCGGGCGCGGAGGACGTGTCGCTCGGCAAGATCACCGGCCCCGGCTTCGACGAGGACGGAGTGGTCGACGCGATCGAGCGCGTTACCGACACCTATGTCCGAATTCGCGAAACCGGCGAGCGCTTCGTCGACACCTATCGTCGCGTCGGCATGCAGCCGTTCAAGGAGGCGATCTATGGTTAATGCGTTCGAGGTCGACCTGATCGACGACCGCGCGCATTTGCGCTTCCGCGACGGTGCCGTGCATGAAGAGCCGGCGGTGACGCTCGACGCCTTCCTTGCCGGCCAGTCGAACGCGACCGCGGTCCGGATCGAGCCGGGCGACGATGCGCGCGCGCTGATCCCGCACCTCGACAGGCTGGCACTGGTCGAGGTGTCGTTCCCGACGTTTCGCGACGGGCGCGGCTATTCGGTCGCGCGGATCCTGCGCGAGGCGGGCTATACCGGCGAGCTGCGCGCCGAGGGCGACGTGCTGGTCGACCAGATTCCGCTGATGCGTCGCTGCGGTTTTGACGCGTTCGCGCCGCACGCCGCCGTCGACCCTGTCGTGCTCAAGCGCTCGCTGGAGCGCTATGACCATGTCTATCAAAAGGCCGCCGACGGGGCGGTCCCGGTCTGGAAATTGCGCCATGGGTGAGCCTGCTCACGATCTTGACGTCATCGACGTCCGTCCCGCCTTCACTGCCGCCGATGCCGCGGCGATGCAGGCGCGGTTCGAGGGCGTGCCAGCGCCCGACATGTTGCGCGAGCTGCTGACCGGCGAACTGGCCGGGCGGATCGCGGCGGTATCGTCGTTCGGTGCGGAGTCGGCGGTGCTGCTGCACATGATCGCGTCGGTTGACCGCGACGTGCCGGTGATCTTCACCAACACGCAGAAGATGTTCGGCGAGACCCTGGCCTATCGTGACGAACTGTCGGAGCGGCTCGGGCTGACCGACCTGCGCGTGTTCCGCCCTGACCCGCGACTACTTCGGCTGAAGGACGAAAAGGGGCTGCGCTGGTCTTACGATCCCGATGGCTGCTGCGAACTGCGCAAGGTCGAGCCGCTGCGCCGCGCGCTGCTGCCATTCCAGTCGTGGATCTCGGGGCGCAAAGGCTTTCAGGCGAAGACCCGGCTCGCGCTGCCGCGCTTCGAGGAGGATGAGGGCCGGTTGAAGATCAATCCACTTGCGGACTGGTCGAAAGAGAAGCTCGACGGCTATTTCGCCGAGCACGATCTGCCGCGCCATCCTCTCGAAGCGCAAGGCTATCTGTCGATCGGCTGCGCGCCCTGCACGTCGAAGGTGCGCCCGGGCGAAGACCCGCGCGCCGGGCGCTGGCGCGGCTGGGACAAGGTCGAATGCGGGATGCACGTCGCTGAAAAGCCGGGCGAAGAACCGGTGTTCTGAGCGTCGGCTACAGGCCCCCATCCCGCGCAAGCTCGACGATCATCCCTTCCCATAAGCCGGCAACCCCAGCTTGAAACGGATCGCCGCCGCCCGCAGTGCAAAGCCGGCCACCGCCGCAATCGTCGCCGCGTGCCAAGGCACCAGTCCGAATTCGCGCAGCCCGACGTAGCAGCCCGCCGCCAGCGCCGCGGCGGTCACGTACAATTCCGGTCGCATCAGGATCGACGGCTCACCCGCCAGCACGTCGCGGATGATCCCGCCGACGCATCCGGTCACCACTCCCATCAGCGCGGCCGGCAGCGGCGGCACGCCGTAACTCAGCGCCTTGGCCGCGCCATATACGGCATAGGCTGCAAGCCCGATCGCATCGAACCAGTCCAGCGCCGCCCCCCGCCACCAACGCTCGGGCGTGCTCCAAATGACCCCCGCCATCAGCAGGCACACCGCCGCCACCCGCGTATCGTGCACCCAGAACACGGGCGCGCCGATCAGCAGGTCGCGCACCGTCCCGCCGCCGACCCCGGTGATCAGCGCGAAGAAGGCCAGCGTCACTGGGGTCTGCGCCCGCCGCGCCGCCGCCAGCGCGCCCGACGCCGCAAAAACCGCCAGCCCCGCCACGTCCAGCCACGGCGCGAACGCCGGAAGCAGCACGACCGGATCGAGCGGCGGCGTCATCCCTCGGCGCGCTCGATCAGATAGTTCATCCGCGCACTCGCGATCGGACGCGCGCGATCATCCTGCCACGCCACCGCGGTGACGGTGGCGACGCGCGCGCCGAGCCGGGTGATCTCGCCCGCCGCGCGCGTCACGTGATCGCGCCCGCCGCGCATGAAATCGACCGTGCCGTTGATCGGCTTGATCCGCACCGTCTCACTGGCCAGCGCATGACGCAGCGCTGCCACCGACGCGACCTCCAGCAACCCGGCGATCGCCCCGCCCTGAAGAAAGCCGGGTCGACCCACAACGTGTTGGCCAAACGGCATCACGATCTCCGGCGCATCGTCGACCAGCTCCAGCCTCACGCCGAGCAGCCGGGCATAGGGCGGCAAGTTCATGCTCCGAACCGCGGATACGGGCCTGCGGTGGCCATGAAGGTCGCTGCGACCTGCGCGATCGGATCGTCCGGATCGCCATCGTGCGCGATCCCGCGCGTAAAGGCGATGGAGCGGGTGATGCGCAGACACTCGCCCCGCCCGATCACCGTCTGGCGCGGCCGCGCGGGCCGCAGATAGTCGATCCGCAGGTCGAGCGTGGCGTGGGCCACGAACGCGTTGCAGCGGTGCCAGACCGCCAGACTGGTCGCGACGTCCATCAACGCGATGATCGGCCCGGACGCGATCACGCCGCGCTCTTCATCGCCGACCAGATCGGCATGCCACGGCTGCGCGACCTCGAGCCAATCCGCGCCATGCGCGTGATAGCGTTGGCCGAGCCGTCCACCATGTCCGGCGACCCCCGGAGTTTCCAGCAGGTAGCGCGCCATCCTGGTCGGGTCCCATTCCATCGCTCGCCCTCTACACACCCGCCGGGCGCACGCAACGCCACATCGGCATGCCTCTTGACCTGCAACAGACTTCAAGGCTGTCCCAGGATGAACGCGACGTTGTTACAGGTTCATGCAACTGCACTAGAATAAACACGTTTCGGTCGCATCACGATTGAATGAACGGGAGAATGTTACATGCGTAAGCTCATGCTCGCCTTCGGCGCGGTTGCTATGGTCGCACCGACGCTCGTCGCCACCACGGTCGATGCGGATGCTCAGCGTCGCCATAAGTATCGCGAATGGCGCGGCAATGATGGTCGGTTGCGCTGCCGCAAGCCCGACGGCACCACCGGTCTGGTGGTCGGTGCGGTCGCCGGTGGTCTGCTCGGCCGCACGATCGACACGCGCGGCGATCGCACACTGGGAACGGTGCTCGGCGGCGTGGGCGGCGCGCTCGCCGGTCGTGAAATCGAGCGGAGCGGCAAGCGTCAGTGCCGCTAAGCTACCAAAATTGATCGATCGATGCGCCTTTCGCGGGTGATCGACGTTTGAGGGGCGCGGTCCGTGATGGCACGGATCGCGCCTTTTTGGTCTGATGACAAGGAGAGCAGGACATGCCTACGCGCAGCGGATCGGCACGATACGAAGGTTTCGGCAAGGAGGGTCACGGCTGGACATCGACCCAGTCGGGCGTGCTCAACGACACACGCTATGGTTTCGGTTCAAGGTTCGAGGATGGTCCCGGCACCAACCCCGAGGAACTGATCGCCGCCGCTCACGCCAGTTGCTTCACCATGGCGCTCAGCTTTGCGCTCGCCGGCGCCGGCTATCATGACGGAACGCTGGAAACCGAGGCGCGGGTGACGGTCGACAAGGACGGCGACGGCTTTACGATCACATCGTCGAAGCTGAACCTCAAGGGCAAGGTGCCGGGCATCACCGCTGACGAGTTCGCGCGCATCGCCGAAGATGCCAAGGCGAACTGCCCGGTGTCTAAGCTGCTGAAAGCAGAGATCAGCCTGACACACGACCTCGCACAATAATGTCCTGAAAGTGAACGCTAAGTAGTATTCCGTTCACGCAACCCGCGAGCGCCGCCATCGTTCTTGTCTAATTCTGATAAGCAGAAAGGAAGCAAGTGATGCGTATCATCATGGCGGCGGTGCTCGGGGCGACCGCATTAACCTCTTTGTCGGTTGCACCTGCACAGGCGCAGCGTCCGCGCGAGACGAATCGCGAATATCGTGACGACGTGCGCGACGCACGCCAAGAGTATCGCGAGGATCTACGTGATGCCGACTCACGACGCGACGTACGCAGCGCCCGTCGCGAATATCGCGACAACGTCCGTGATGCGCAGCGCGATCGCAATGAGCGGCTGCGCGACTGGCGGCAATCGCGGCGCTACGATTACAACAACCTCGAGCCCGGCCAGCGCCGCTATTATGCCGACCGCTATTATCGCGATGGCCGCTATTATCGGCAGCGCGCGCTGACCCGCAACGACCGCGTTTATCGTGGCAATGACGGTCGATATTACTGCCGCCGCAACGACGGGACGACCGGCTTGATCGTCGGCGGTCTGGCCGGCGGGGCATTGGGCAACATTATTGCTGGCGGCGGCTCGCGACTGCTCGGGACTCTCGTCGGCGCTGGCGGTGGTGCGCTGCTCGGTCGGCAGGTCGACCGCGGACAGGTGGTCTGCCGGTAACTGGACAGCGCCCGGTCGCTCGCCGGGCGCTCCTTCCAGAGGGTCGCGACCACCGATCGTCACCCATGATGTTTTCGCGCCACCATCGTCCTAGATCGGCCGATCAGATCAGACCACCGCCGAGCATCAGGCGCAGGCCGAAGATCAGGATCAGCACCAGATTGAGGTTCCGGCCGCTGTTGCGCGACGATAGCGCACCGATTGCGGCACCGACCACCGCGATCGGAATGACGAACCAATAGCCCCAGGCGAGGAACGGCAGAAACGGCACGATCCCGAGCAGGAGCGCGACAAGACCGATGACGATCGAAATCAGATTGAACATGTCGTAAAGATGGCCCTTGCGCCGGTGTCTTGCAAGAGCAAGACACGCGAGAGGCTCGTCAAGGGACAAGGAAGGCGCGAGAGGGCGGCACATGGCTTATCTGCTTCTGCTGGTCGCGATCGTCGCCGAAGTTACCGCCACGTCCGCGCTCAAGCAGTCGGACGGGTTTACGCGGCCCTGGCCGACGCTGGTGACCATTATCGGGTACGGGATTGCCTTTTACTTCCTGTCGCTCACGCTGCGGACGCTGCCGACCGGCGTCGCTTACGCGATCTGGTCCGGCATCGGGATCGTGCTGGTCACGGCGGTGGCATGGCTCTGGCACGGGCAGCGGCTCGACGCGGCGGCGATCGCCGGAATGGCGCTGATCGTCGCGGGCGTGCTGGTGATGAACCTTTTCTCGTCCAGCGCGCACACCTGATTTCCCTTGCGCGCTGAAACACGGTAGGGCGCGGCGATGAATTCCCTCTTTCTTGTCATGGCAGGCGGCGCGGTCGGCGCCGGCGCGCGCCATTTGACCGGGCGCACGATGGCGAAGCTACTCGGAACCGGCTGGCCGTGGGGCACGCTGACCGTCAATCTCCTCGGCGGGCTGTTGATGGGCCTGCTCGTCGGCGTGCTTGCGCGATCGGCGAACGCCAACGGTGAGACTTGGCGCCTGCTGCTCGGCGTCGGTGTCCTCGGTGGCTACACGACCTTCTCGTCCTTTGCCCTCGACGTCGTCGGCATGATCGAGCGCGGCGCGCTCGTCGCCGCGCTCGGTTATGTGCTGTTGTCCGTCATCGGTGCGATCGTCGCGCTTTTCGCCGGGCTCGCGCTCGCACGGGTGCCGGCATGAGCGACGCCGTTCGTCAGTTCACCGTCGGCTATGACGACGATGGCATCCGCGTTGATCGCTGGTTCAAGCGACATCTGCCAGACACCAGCTTCACCACCGTCGCCAAATGGGCGCGCACCGGTCAGCTGCGCGTCGATGGCGCGCGTGTCGGCCCCGGCGATCGCATCCAAGCCGGTCAGGTGCTGCGCGTGCCGCCGCCCGAGCCCGAGCGCGCCGAGGAACGCCCGAAGCGCGAACGCCCGCCGCTCAGCGAAGACGAGGCGACGTTTGCCCGCGAGCTGGTGATCCACAAGGACGCTGCCGCGCTGGTGCTCAACAAGCCGCCGGGCCTTGCGACGCAGGGCGGCACCAAGACCGTGCAACACGTCGACGGCTTGCTCGATGCGCTGCAGTACGAGGCGGAGGGCCGGCCGAAGCTCGTCCACCGACTCGACAAGGACACCTCCGGCGCGCTGCTGGTGGCGCGCAGCGCCCGCGCCGCCGCCGCTTTCGCCAAGAGCTTCTCCAGCCGCACCGCCAAGAAGGTTTACTGGGCCTTGGTGGTCGACGTACCTTCGATCGACGACGGCATGATCGAACTGCCGATCGCCAAGCAGCCCGGCACCGGCGGCGAGAAGATGCACGTCGACGAAGAGAACGGCCAACCGGCCCGCACCCGCTACCGCGTGATCGAGCGTGCCGGCAATCGTGCCTGCTGGGTTGAACTGCAGCCGTTCACCGGGCGCACGCACCAGTTGCGCGTCCATATGGCCGCAATCGGGCACCCGATCGTCGGGGATGGCAAATATGGCGGTCCGGCGGCGTTCCTGACCGGGAATATCAGCCGTAAAATGCATCTCCACGCGCGCCGCATCCGCGTCGATCATCCTGATGGCGGCGAAATCGACGTCACCGCAGAGCTCCCGACGCATTTCAGCGAAAGCCTTGCGAGCCTCGGGTTCGAGCTCATGGCAGGCGACATGATGCCGCTCGACGTCAAGCTTCCTCCGACGCGCGAGGAAAAAAAGGCGCGGGCGCGGGCGCATGCCAAGACGGTCCGCAAGGAGCGGCGAGGCGAACGGCGCGGGCGCGGCGCGACGAAGTAATCGCTGCCCGCTCGGCTCGTTATCACCTAACGTTATGCTTTCGGGCGCGATTACCGGCCACAACTAACCGTGCCACCGCGGTCGGGCACGTTGCCGATCATTCGGCCGTGCTTAAAAACGAAAGGGCGGCCCGTTGCCGGACCGCCCCTCGCACCATTGCTGGCAGATCACCTCGTCGAACAGCGCCGGCCGAGCCGGCGCCACCCGCCCGATCTTAGCGCTTCGAGAACTGGAAGCTACGACGTGCCTTGGCACGACCGTACTTCTTACGCTCGACGACGCGCGGATCGCGGGTCAGGAAGCCTGCCGCCTTCACCGGGGCGCGCAGCGCCGGCTCGTAGCGGGTGATCGCCTGGCTGATGCCGTGCTTCACCGCGCCGGCCTGACCTGACAGACCACCGCCCTTGACGGTGCAGATCACGTCATACTGACCTTCGCGCTCGGTGATCCCGAACACCTGGTTGATGACGAGACGCAGCGTCGGACGCGCGAAATAGACTTCCTGGTCACGACCGTTGATCGTGATCTTGCCCGAGCCCGGCTTCAGCCAGACGCGCGCGACAGCGTCCTTACGACGGCCGGTCGCATAGGCGCGGCCGTACTTGTCGATCTCCTGCGCACGCAACGGCGCGCGCTGCACCGGCTCCTGCACGTCGCCGGCAAGATACGCGTCGGCGGTGGTGTCGGCCTGCTCGACCACGGTCTGCTGCTGCTGCTGGAGCGCCGCACCCAGATCGGAAAGGGACTGGCGGTTGTCGGACATTATGCGCCCACCTTGTTCTTGCGGCTCATCGCCGCGATATCGAGGACTTCCGGGTTCTGCGCTTCATGCGGATGCTCGGCACCCGCGAAGATCCGCAGGTTGCGCATCTGCTGACGGCCCAGCGGACCGCGCGGGATCATGCGCTCGACAGCCTTTTCCAGCACGCGCTCGGGGAACTTGCCCTCCAGCACCTTGGCGGGCGTGATGCCCTTGATGCCGCCGGCATAGCCGGTGTGCTTGTAATAGACCTTGTCGGTCAGCTTGTTGCCGGTGAACCGCACCTTATCCGCATTGATAACGATGACATTGTCACCGCAATCGACGTGCGGGGTGAAGCTGGTCTTGTGCTTGCCGCGCAGCACGTTGGCGATCACCACCGCCGCACGACCGACCACGAGGTCGGTGGCGTCGACGATGTGCCACTTCTTTTCCACCTCGTGCGGCTTGGCCGCCTTGGTGGTCTTCATCAGCGCCTTCATGGTGCCTGGTGACCTTCATTTCGCGTCGAAAGAGAAAAACGCGCCACCCCGCCGGGTGCACGCGTCAATGGCGGCGCAATGCCGCGCAGTGACGATCCTGTCAAGGTTTCCGCGGGTTTGCTGACGGGTATTCTGATACCGGCAGCGTCGTCACCGACTATCACGCCCGACGACGGCTGACCGCATGCGCGGCGACGACCGTCGCGATCAGCAGCAGCGCGGCATTCGCCTGATGCGCCACCGCGACGACGATCTCGACCCCCGACAGCAACGTCGCGATCCCCAGGCCGATCTGGACGACGACCAGCAACACGACCGCCGCCGCGACGCGATCCGCGCGCATCTTCCGCGCCCCATACGCCAGCCAGCCCAGCGCTCCGGCCGCGACGAACGCGACCCAGCGGTGGAGGAACTGCACGACGATCGGGTTGTCGACCGCATTGCTCCACGCCGGCGCCAGCATCGGCACGTTGGCGGGGAACCACGCATCCCCCATCAGCGGCCAGCTCGAGAAGGCATAGCCGGCGTCGAGCCCGGCGGTGAGCGCACCGAGCGTGATCTGCACCGCCAGCGTCGCGATCACCAGCGCCGGCCCCTTGCGCAACGCCGCCGAACGCGCCAGAGGGTCGGCGGCAAGTGCGCTCAGGTCACGCGCGGTCCAGATGATCCCGCCGAGAATGAACAGCGCAGTCCCCAGATGCGTCGCGAGCCGCAGGTGGCTGACATCAGTGCGCACCGACAAGCCCGACGCGACCATCCACCAGCCGATCGCCCCCTGCAACCCGCCGAGCGCCAGCAGCGCGCTCAGCCGCCAGCTATAACCGCGCGGGATCTGCCGCTGCACCGCGAACCACAACAGCGGCAGCGCAAACGCCAGCCCGATCACGCGCCCGAGCAGCCGGTGCAGATATTCCCAGAAGAAGATCGCCTTGAACCCGCCGAGCGTCATGCCGCGATTGAGCTGCTGATATTCGGGAATGCGCTGATAATTGGCGAACTCGGCCTGCCACTGCGCTAGCGTCAGCGGCGGGACGATACCGCTGATCGGCTTCCATTGCGTGATCGACAGCCCGGATTCGGTGAGGCGCGTGATGCCGCCGACGACTACCATCGCCACGATCAGCGCCGCGACCCAGTAGAGCCAGCGCGCGAGCGCCGCCGGACGCGTGGAGAGCGAGAAACCCGGGCTTGCCTGTAGCATGGCGCCTTCTACGACCCGCTTATGACGAAGGGAAGCGACTTAGAGCCCTGGTCCGTTCGCCTTCAGCTCCGCCAGCCACGCCGCCGCCGTGCCGTCGGACGGTGCACGCCAGTCGCCACGCGGCGACAGTGCCCCACCTGCCGAAACCTTCGGCCCGTTCGGGATCGCCGAGCGCTTGAACTGGCTGGTCTGGAAAAAGCGAATTAGAAATCGTTCCAACCAGTTAGTGATCGTCGCGAGATCGTAGCCAGTGCGGGCGCTCTCCGGATAGCCGAGCGGCCAGCGTCCGGCGGATGCTTCGTGCCAGGCGTGCCATGCGAGAAAGGCGACCTTCGACGGCGCGAGGCCGTGGCGGATCAGGTAATGCGCGAAGAAGTCGTTGAGCGCGTACGGCCCAATCTTGCTCTCGGTGCTCTGCAACGCCTCGCCGGGAACCAATTCGGGGCTGATTTCCTGCCCCAGGATCGCCTCCAGTACCGCATCGGTCTCCGGATCATACTGGTCGGTGCCGATCGCCCAGCGGATCAGGAACTGGATGAGCGTCTTCGGGACACCGGCATTGACCGCATAGTGGCTCATCTGGTCGCCGACGCCATAGGTGCACCAGCCCAGCGCCAGCTCCGACAGGTCGCCGGTGCCGACCACCAGCCCGTCGCGCTGGTTGGCGATGCGGAACAGATAATCTGTGCGCAGCCCGGCCTGCACATTCTCGAACGTCACGTCATAGACCGGCTCGCCGCGCCCAAACGGATGCCCCATGTCCTCCAGCATCCGCGTTGCGGCGGGGCGGATGTCGATCTCCTCGGCGGTGATGCCGAGTGCGCGCATCAGCTTCCACGCATTGCCCTTCGTCCCCTCGCTGGTCGCGAAGCCGGGCATGGTGATGCCAAGGATGTCGCTGCGCGGTCGCCCGAGCCGGTCGAGCGCCTTGGCAGCGACGATCAGGGCGTGGGTGCTGTCGAGCCCGCCCGAGACGCCGATCACCAGCCGCTGCGCGCGCGCCGCGACCAACCGCTTGGCGATGCCCTCGACCTGAATGTTGAAGGCTTCGTAGCAATCCTCGTCCAGCTTGTCGGGGGTGTTGGGCACGAACGGGAAGCGACGGATCTCGCGCTTCAGCCCGACATCGGCGAAGTCGGGTTCGTGCCGGAACGCGACACGCCGGAAGCGTGTCTCGGGATGCCCGGCGAACGCGGCGGCGTCGTTGAAGGTGCCGTTGCGCAACCGCTCCTGCACCACCCGCTCGGTATCGATATCCGCGATCGTCAGCCCCGGTTCGTGCGCGAACCGCTCGGACGTTGCGAGCAGCTCGCCCAACTCATGGACGCTGCCCTGCCCGTCCCACGCCAGATCGGTGGTGCTCTCGCCCGGCCCAGCGGCGGAATAGACATAGGCGCACATCGCGCGCGCCGACTGCGCCGCCGACAGCATCATCCGCTCGCGCGACTTGCCGATCACGACATTCGACGCCGACAGATTGGCGCAGATCAGCGCCCCCGCCAGCGCACCCTGCGTCGACGGCGGGGTCGGTGCCCAATAGTCCTCGCAAATCTCGGCATGGATCACGAAGTTCGGCAGGTCGTCGGCGGCGAAGATCAGGTCGGTCCCGAACGGCACCACCTCACCATCAATCATGATCGTCAGACCGGTCAGCCCCGCCCCGCTGGCGAACCAGCGCTTTTCGTAATATTCGCGGTAATTGGGCAGAAAGGTCTTGGGCACCACCCCCAGCACGCGCCCGCGCGCAACCGCGAGCGCGCAATTATAGAGCCGCCCCGCCCGCTCCAGCGCCGCGCCGACCAACAACACCGGGCGCAGTGCCGTACTGGCGGCGACCACCGCCGCGATCGCCTCCCGCGTCGCGCGCTGCAACGCCGATTGCAGATGCAGGTCGTCGATCGCGTAACTGCTCAGGTTCAGCTCCGGGTAGACGACGAGATCGACCCCGGCGTCGTGCGCGGTGCGCGCGATGGCGATTGCCCCCTCGGCGTTGGCGGCTGGGTCCCCGACGGTAGCGATCGGGGTGGCGGCGGCGACACGCACCATCCCATGGCGATGCAGCGAGCGGAAGGCTGGGTTCATGCCGGTCAAATACTGGGCCGGGGCCGACTTTGCCAACTATTCGCGATGCCGCGCCTAAGCTACATCAGGAAGGATGACACCTCGTGCTCCCAGCCCGGATCGTGACCGGCAACCCTTTGCAAGGGGTGGAGAAATCGGGAAGCTGCTCCGAGCGACCGATTGGTCGGATACGGCGCTGGGCCCGATCGAGGCGTGGCCGGCACCATTGCGTCTTGCGTTGGAACTGCTGTTGCCGGCGGGCGCGCAGATGCTGCTGATATGGGGGCCGGAACGGCGCGTCTTCTACAACGATGCCTACGCTACGATCCTGGCCGAGCGCCATCCCGCGGCATTGGGTCAGCCGGCCGACCGGCGGTGGTATCGCGCGTGGGACGAAGTCGCGCCGATGGTCGAGCGCGTCTTCGCGACGGCGGAAACGCTGGCGATCGGCAATCGCCGGTTCGACTTCGTCGCGGATGGACGACCAAGCACACTGCACATCGACATGTCGCTCTCCGCGGTCATGCTGGAGGATGACACGGTCGGCGGGGTGCTGGGCGTCATCTCCGACGTTACCGAGCGGGTACGCACCATTGAATCGGCGACGCGCGAGCGCCAGCGACTTCATCAGATGTTCGATCAGACGCCCGGCTTCATCGCAGTGTTGCGGGGATCCGATTATGTCATCGAACTCGCCAATGCCACCTACCGGAGGATGACCGGCGAGCGCGACTTGGTCGGCCGCCGCTATGCCGATGCGCTGCCGGAGGTGGCCGCGACCGGCTTCCTCGAGCGGCTGGACGAGGTGCGCCACACGCGCGAACCCTATCGTGCCGTCGACCGGCCGGTGCGATTGCCTACCGCAACCTCGGGTGAGCTACGCGACTTCTGGATCGACTTCATCTGCCAGCCGATCACCGACGAAAAGGGCGACGTCACCGCGATTTTCATCGAAGGCATCGATCGCACCGACCGCCACCGCGCGCGCGAGGCGCTGGCCCGGGGCCGCGCATCGCTCGAACAGGCGACCGAGGCAGGAGAGATCGCCACCTGGGACTATGATGTCCGTCACGACCGTTTCGCCTGCTCTCCGCTGGGCATGTTGCTGTACGGACTTCCGGCCGGCAGCCAGCCGCTGACACGCGAGGCATTCCGGTCACTGGTCGAGCCCGACGACCTGCCGATGTTGCAAGACGCGTTCCCGCCCGTCGTCGACCCGGCCGTGCGCGGGCCGCTCGACGTCGAATATCGGGTTGCGTACAGCCGGATCGGTGAGGTTCGCTGGCTGTCGGTACGCGGGCGCGGCATCTTCGAGGGCGACACCTGCATGCGGGTGGTCGGAACGATCAGCGACATCACCGCGCGCAAGTTGCAGACCGAGGCATGGCGCGAGAGCGAGGCGCGCTTCCGCACGCTGGCCGACAGCCTGCCCGCGCTGGTGTGGATGACCGATCCGTCCGGTCACGTTACTTTCGCCAACCGCGGATTCGAGACGATCCTGGGGGTAGCGCCCGACCTGGTCGGCGAGCGCGGCTGGGCCAGCCTGCTGCGTCCCGATCGCAGGGAGGCTGCACTGGCAGCGCGGGAGGGGTGGTTCGCGCGGCCACGGATGCTGAGCGGCGAACATCCGCTGCTGAAGCATGACGGCACGACCCGCTGGATGCATATCGAGGCCCGCCCGCGCTTCATCGGCGAAATGTTTCAGGGCTATACGGCCTGCGCGATCGACGTCACCGATACGCACCTCGCGGGCGAGCGGCTGGAGGCGCGCGTTGCGGATCGCACCGCCGAACTGACCGAGCAGATCGCCGAGCGCGAGCGGGTCGAGGAAACGCTTCATCAAATGCAGCGGCTGGAAGCGATCGGCCAGCTCACCTCGGGTGTGGCGCACGACTTCAACAATCTGCTGACCGTGATCCTCGGCAACGTCGATTCGCTGGCTGCGGCGGGGAAGCGCGGGATGATCGATCCCCGGCTGGAATCCCGGCTCGAGCAGGTCCGCATCGCCGCCGAGCGTGGTGCGGCCCTGACCGCGCAACTGCTGGCCTTCTCACGCCGTCAGCGACTGGAGGCCAAGGTCGTCGATCTGAACAATACCGTCACCGGGCTGCTGGACCTCCTCGGCGGCACGCTGGGGCGGGACATCGCAATCGAAACGCGGACAGCGCCAGGCATCTGGCCTGCGTTGGTCGACGCAACGCAGATGGAGCTAATCATTCTCAACCTGGCGATCAACGCGCGCGATGCGATGCCGGACGGCGGCACATTGGTGCTGTCGGTCGAGAATGCCACGCTGGAACGCACAGAGCGCGCCGAAGAGCCGCCGCCGGGCGACTATGTTCGCGTCGCGGTGGCGGATACCGGCTCCGGCATGTCCGAGGCGGTACTGGCGCGCGCATTCGAGCCCTTCTTCACCACAAAGGAGGTCGGCAAGGGGTCGGGGCTCGGCTTGGCGCAGGTGTTCGGCTTCGCCAAGCAGTCGGGCGGCGGGGTGCGGATCGACAGCACGCCGGGCGTCGGCACCACCGTCAGCGTGTATGTCCCGCGGGCCGCAAACGCAGCCGATCCGGCGCCCGAGCCCCCCCCGCCCCCGTTGCGATCGAACCGCTGGACGGCGTGACAATCATGGTGCTCGACGACGACGATCGCGTGCGTCAGGTCGCGGTCGAGGCGCTGCGTGAGGCGGGTTGCCGGGTGGTGGAGGCCGGCGATGGCGAGGCGGCGCTGGAGGCGTTGCTGCACGAGCCCGCGATCCGGCTGGTCATCACTGATATCGCGATGCCGGGCATGACCGGCATCCAGTTCGCCCGGCGCGTGCAGGATCTGCCGCGCCATATCGAGTTGTTGTTCGTGACCGGCCATGCCGATCCGTCCGACATGGAGGGTGTCAGCGAGGATCGGCTGATCCGCAAACCCTATCCGCGACGCCTGCTGCTGGAGCGCGTGCGCGCGGTTCTCGCCGAAGCGTGAGCGCCGGCTTTCAATCGGCTGCACGACCGGTTCAGTCATCGTTGTCGCGCGCCGGGGCAGACAGCGGACATGTTGGTTGGAGGATGCGATGTTGAAGGCGTTGGTGGCGGGCTTGTTGTCGATGACGGCGCTGGCGCCGCCGGCGATCGCGCAGCAGCGGGACGAGCGGTCGATGGACCGAGGCGAGTGGCGGCGCGGGCGCGCGGAGCGTCCCATGCCGCCACCGGGCTCACCCGAACGCCCCGCGCGGGTCGCCGACGCACCCCGGCCACCGGAGGCCGCGCCGCCGCGCTGGGAGCGTCAGGGTGGCGACGAACGGCGCGACTCGCCCCGCTGGGCCCGCGGAGACGAGCCGGGCGCACCGCGCGCTGATGGCGCCTCACGTCCGCCCGCGCCCGATGGCGACTGGCGGAGCGCACGCGCGCCCGATGCGCCGCGTGGTGACTGGCGGCGCGACCGCGACGTGCAGGACCGCCGCGAAGACTGGCGCGGACCCGCCCGCGTCGCGCCCGATCGCAGCTGGAGTGCCGAGCCGGGGCTTCGTCGTTACGATCGCCGCGCTGCGCCGCCGCCGGCCGCGGTCTGGCGATCGGAGCGTGACGGTCGCTGGGATCGCGGCTGGCGTCGCGAACCGCAATATGACTGGAACCGCTATCGGAGCGAACGGCGCTCGGCGTTTCGTCTGCCGCGCTATTACGCGCCGTACGGCTGGAACAGCGGGTATCGGCGCTTCGATATCGGCTTTGCGCTCGCCCCGGTGCTCTACACGCCGCGCTACTGGATCTACGATCCCTATACGTACCGGCTGCCGTATGCCGAGGAGCCGTATCGCTGGGTGCGCTATTACGACGATGCGCTGCTGGTCGATATCGAGGACGGAACGGTGGTGGACGTGATCCACGGCATCTTTGAATAAGCGTGGTGGCTTGAAAGTCGCGAGGCCGGGCGACACAGGTGCGGGCATGTCGCTCGCCACCACCCCGCCCGGCCAACCCTCCGCCGTTCGTGCCCGACAGGGCGCGGCAGTGGCGGCGCGGCTCGATTCCGACCCGCGGATGCAGCGCCTGCCCAGCGACACGGTCGCGGCGTGGCGCTGCCCCGATTTTCTCGACGCCGCCAATTGCGACTGGCTGGTGCAGGTGATCGACGGCAATCGCCGCCCCTCGACGCTGTTCAGCGACCGCGGCGGCCCCGCGAGCCGCACCAGCGACAGTTGCGACATGGACCGTAACGCCGACGGCATCCGCCAGATCGACGAATATATCGCCGCCTCGCTCGGCATCGCGCCCGAATTCGGCGAGACGATGCAGGGGCAGCGCTACGCCCCCGGCCAGCTGTTCCGCGCGCACCACGACTATTTCCACGAGGCCGAAAGCTACTGGCCGGCGATGCGCGAGAATGGCGGGCAGCGCACCTTCACCGCGATGATCTACCTCAACGATGTCGAGGAGGGCGGTGCGACGTGGTTTCCCAAGGGCGGCCTGCGCGTCGCGCCGCGCAAGGGGATGTTGCTGGCGTGGAACAACATGAACCCCGACGGCAGCCCGAACACCGCCACGCTGCACGAGGGGATGGCGGTGCTGGAGGGCACCAAATACATCATCACCAAGTGGTTTCGCGAGGAATCCTGGGGCCGCAAGCCGCGGGCCTGACCTCATCGTCCCGGACCTTTATCCGGGACCCCGCTTCTTCTCTCCCACGCGACGGCAGAAAGCGGGACCGCGGATCAAGTCCGCGGTGACGTCAGTTGGCGGGCACCAGCAATCCCTCACGCGCGATCTTCTCGCGCCACACCAGCGGCGCGAGCTGGTGGACGTTGTTGCCCTCGGCATCGACCGCCACCGTCACCGGGAAGTCGGACACCTCGAACTCGTAGATCGCCTCCATCCCGAGATCCGCGAACCCGACGACCTTGCTGCCCTTGATCGCGCGCGCGACCAGATAGGCCGCGCCGCCGACCGCCATCAGATAGGCGCTCTTCGCATCACGGATCGCGTCGGTCGCAGCTGGCCCGCGCTCGGCCTTGCCGACCATCGCGAGCAGGCCCTGATCGAGCATCATCCGCGTGAACTTGTCCATCCGCGTCGCGGTGGTCGGACCCGCCGGCCCCACCACTTCCTCACCGACCGGATCGACCGGCCCGACATAATAAATCACGCGGCCCTTGAACTCGACCGGCAGTTCCTCGCCCTTCGCCAGCATGTCGGCGATCCGCTTGTGCGCGGCGTCGCGGCCGGTCAGCATCTTGCCGTTAAGCAGCAGCCGGTCACCCTGCTTCCACGACTGCACCACCTCGGGCGTCAGCGTGTCGAGATCGACGCGGATCGCGGCCTTGTCGGGGGTCCAGTTGACGTCCGGCCATTCCGCCAGCTTCGGCGCCTCGAGGAACGCCGGCCCCGAACCGTCGAGCGTGAAATGCGCGTGGCGGGTCGCGGCGCAATTCGGGATCATCGCCACCGGCTTGCCCGCGGCATGGCACGGCGCGTCCTTGATCTTGACGTCGAGGATCGTCGATAGTCCGCCCAGTCCCTGCGCACCGATGCCGAGCGCATTGACCTTGTCGAAGATCTCGATGCGCAGCGCCTCGATATCGTTCCGCGGTCCGCGCGCCTTGAGCGGACCCATGTCGATCGGCTCCATCAGCGCCTGCTTGGCGAGCAGCACGCAATGTTCGGCGGTGCCGCCGATGCCGATGCCGAGCATCCCCGGCGGGCACCAGCCGGCGCCCATCTGCGGCAACATCTCGACCACCCAGTCGACGATCGAGTCGCTGGGGTTCATCATCTTGAACTTCGACTTGTTCTCGCTGCCGCCGCCCTTGGCCGCGACATCGACCGATACCGTACTGCCCGGCACCATCTCGACGTGCAGCACGCACGGCGTATTGTCCTTGGTGTTGCGACGCGTGAACGCCGGGTCGGCGAGCACCGAGGCGCGCAGCTTGTTCTCCGGGTGCAGGTACGCGCGCCGCACGCCCTCATCGACGACTTCCTGCATCGAGCGGCTGTTGTCGTCGAGCCGGCAGTCCATGCCCCATTTGACGAAGACGTTGACGATCCCGGTGTCCTGGCAGATCGGGCGATGCCCTTCCGCACACATCCGGCTATTGGTCAGGATCTGCGCGATCGCATCCTTGGCGGCGGGCGATTGCTCCGCCTCATAGGCGGTGCCCAGCGCGCGGATATAATCCATCGGGTGATAGTAGCTGATGAACTGGAGCGCGTCGGCGACGCTCTCGATCAGGTCGGCGGTACGGATCACAATCGTCATGGCGACGCTCTATAAGCGCGCTCGTCGCGCGGCAACAGCGCCACGATTCGATATGCCGCGCGCCGCGCGGGGCGAAAAAAAATTTGTCCGCTTGCGCTTTCTGGAAACGGCGGAAGTCCGCGCGTCGCAGCCATGGAGCAGCCGCACGACCGCTGCGCAGGTGTTGCACAAGCGCTGCATCTGCCACAATCTGTAGAGGTAGCGGCCGGGCAACGGCGCTATCCGTGGTAAAGAAGCGGTACCCGCTCCCCACCGGCGACCTGCCCGGCTTCAAGGTTTCGAATAGCCGATCCAGACGGATCGCACACTGACAGGCGGGCGAGAGCATGAACTTCACGACCACGGACGCCGAGGCGATGAGCGCAGATATGATCGAAGCAATGACGGCGACGGCGACAGCCGATGCGTCCGCGACCGAGCAGGCGATCGCCAAGCATGGCGCGCGCACCGCGCCCTTTCCGCTCGACGTCGACCACAGCCGCGATGCGCTGCTGACCGATTTCGGCAAGGAGACGCTCAAGGACCGCTACCTCCTGCCCGGCGAGAGCTATCAGGACCTCTTCGTTCGTGTCGCCAGCGCCTATGCCGACGATCAGGCACATGCGCAGCGGCTGTACGATTACATCTCGAAATTGTGGTTCATGCCGGCGACCCCCGTGCTGTCGAACGGCGGCACCGGGCGCGGGCTGCCGATCTCCTGCTATCTCAACTCGGTTCCCGACAGCCTCGACGGCATCGTCAAGACGTGGAACGAGAACGTCTGGCTCGCCTCGCGCGGCGGCGGGATCGGCACCTATTGGGGCAACGTCCGCGGGATCGGCGAGCCGGTCGGGCTCAACGGCAAGACCAGCGGAATCATCCCGTTCGTCCGCGTCATGGATTCGCTGACGCTCGCGATCAGCCAGGGTTCGCTGCGCCGCGGCTCGGCGGCCTGCTATCTCGACATCTCGCACCCGGAGATCGAGGAATTCCTCGAAATCCGCAAACCGTCGGGCGATTTCAACCGCAAGGCGCTGAACCTCCACCACGGCGTGCTGATCCCCGACGCCTTCATGGAAGCGGTGCGCGACGGCGCCGAATGGCACCTCAAGTCGCCCAAGGACGGTTCGGTCCGCGCGACCGTTGACGCGCGCGCGCTGTTCCAGAAGCTGGTCGAGACCCGCCTCGCCACCGGCGAGCCGTACATCGTCTTTGCCGACCATGTGAACTCGACGATGCCCAAGCATCACCGCGAGCTGGGTCTCAAGGTCTCGACCTCGAACCTGTGCAGCGAGATCACGCTGCCGACCGGTACCGACCATCTCGGCAACGACCGGACCGCGGTCTGCTGCCTGTCGTCGCTCAATCTCGAGACGTGGGACCAGTGGAAGGACGAGAAGGGCTTCGTCGAGGACGTGATGCGCTTCCTCGACAACGTCCTGCAGGATTATATCGACCGCCACGAACCCGGCATGGAGCGCGCGGCCTATAGCGCGGCGCGCGAGCGTTCGGTGGGCCTGGGCGTGATGGGCTTCCACTCATTCCTGCAAGCGCGCGGGCTGCCGTTCGAGGGCGCGATGGCTAAGAGCTGGAATCTGCGCATGTTCAAGCAGATCAACGCGCAAGTGAACGAGGCGTCGATGGTGCTCGCGCACGAGCGTGGGCCGTGCCCCGACGCCGCCGACGTCGGCGTGATGGAGCGGTTCAGCTGCAAGATGGCGATCGCGCCGACCGCGTCGATCTCGATCATCTGCGGCGGTACCAGCGCGTGCATCGAGCCGATCCCGGCCAATATCTACACCCACAAGACGCTGTCGGGCAGCTTCGCGGTCAAGAACCCGTATCTGGAAAAGCTGCTCAGCGAAAAGAGCAAGAACGCCGAGGCGGTGTGGAACTCGATCCTCGAACACGGCGGATCGGTGCAGCACCTCGACTTTCTCTCGCAGGAGGAAAAGGACTGCTACAAGACCTCGTTCGAAATCGACCAGCGCTGGCTGCTCGAACTCGCCGGTGACCGTACGCCGTACATCGATCAGGCGCAGTCGCTGAACCTGTTCATTCCGGCCGACGTCGAGAAGTGGGATCTGCTGATGCTCCACTTCCGCGCGTGGGAGCTGGGGATCAAGTCGCTCTATTATCTCCGCTCCAAGTCGGTGCAGCGCGCCGGCTTCGCGGGGTCGGAAGGATCGGGCGGCGTCGAGGCCGACAACACGATCGCCACGCCGAAATTCTCGATTGGCGAGACAACCGACTACGACGAGTGCCTCGCCTGTCAGTGATCGACTAAACGACCATGGCCGGTGCGGGCGGGCGGGCGGCACGCTCGCCCGGCAGCGGAAACGCCGACCGCGATCGGCGTCGCCACGCTAGTCCGCGGCGCGCCCTTCCATACCACCGGTGAAGGCGATGCCGCGTTCAAGCCCTCGCAATTCGGCCAGCCCGCGCATCCGGCCAAGCAAGGAATAGCCGGGGTTGGTTTTCCGGTGGAGATCGTCGAGCATCTGGTGCCCGTGATCGGGACGCATCGGGATGCTGCGGCGCTCCCGCAGCGACAGACGGTGCACTGCCGCGACGACCGCAGCCATGTCGGCATCACCACCCAGATGCTCCGCCTCGTGGAACGCGCCCTCCGGTTCGCGCTGGACCGAGCGCAGGTGGAGAAAACCGATTCGGCTGCCCAGCCGGTCGACCATTCCGGGCAGGTCATTATCGGCGCGCACCCCGAACGACCCGGTGCACATGCACAGACCGTTCGAGCGGTTGGGAACGCGGGCGAACAGGTCGGCAACGTCCGCCTCGGTGCTGACGATGCGCGGCAGCCCGAAAATAGGAAATGGTGGATCGTCGGGATGCACGACCAGACGAAGGCCCAGATCGTCCGCCAACGGGCAGACCGCCTCCAGGAAGGCGACATGATGGTCGCGTAGCTTGGCCGCGTCGATTCCGGCGTAGGTGCCGATCGCAGCGAGGAACTGAGCCGAAGTAAAGCCCTCCTCGCTTCCCGGAAGGCCGGCGATGATCGTACGCTCCAGCACCGCGCGCGCCGCTTCGTCCATCGTCGCGTAGCGTGCCTCCGCCGCCGCCTGCGTCGCCGCGTCATAGCTTTCCGCCGCGCCCGGTCGGCGCAGGACGAACAGGTCATAGGCCGCGACAGCGATCGCCTCGAACCGCAGCGCGCGGGTGCCGTCGGGTAGTTCCCACGCCAGATCGGTGCGCGTCCAATCCAGCAGCGGCATGAAATTGTACGTCACGACCTCGATCCCGCACGCAGCGAGGTTGATGAGCGACTGACGATAATGATCGATCAGCCGATCCCAGTGAGGGGAACGTGTCTTGATCCCTTCGTCGACGGGCAGGCTCTCCACCACGCGCCAGTCGAGCCCCGCCGCCTCGATCTCTGCCTTCCGTGCGGCGATCGCCTCGCGGGTCCAGAGCGTGCCGTTCGGAACTTCGTGGAGCGCGGTGACGATCCCCGTCGCGCCCGCCTGCCGAATATGATGCAGCTGGACCGGATCGTTCGGCCCGAACCACCGCATCGTCTGCGTCATCAACACGTTACTGACCTTCCTGTTTTGTTCGTCCGACGCGCGGCGACGTGCGTGACGCCACTGCAAGCGCGACGGGTCATCGCGTGATCTCGATACCCGACACGATCGCGTCCCCTTGCACCGGCACGAATGCCAGCCGCAGCCGGCCGTCCGAAACCTGGATCGGGATGCGGCGCGTCACCGCCTTCAGCGGTCCGCCTGCCGCCGCCGCGACGTCGAGCGCCGGCAGGACACGCTTGCCGTTTGCAAGCACGTCAAAGCGGCGCGCTCCCGCCGTCAACGATGGTTCCACGAAGGTCAACGCGACCGAATAGCGTCCATTGGCGACCGGCACGTCGTACGAGAAGCGCCCTTCGCGGTACGTCCCGACCACCTCGCCTTCGCTCGTGCCAGCGACGACCTTCGGCGCAGGGCGCGGGCCATAGCCCGACCAGGCATTGACCTGCCCCGCCCTGCCACCGTCGAAAAAATCGTCGGAGCCGTATCGCTTGCCGGCCGCATCGGCAGCGACCAGCGCGCCACTGTCGATGCGGATCGCGCGGAGCGCCTCGGGCGCCAGTTGCCAGATCGCCGTGTCTTCCTGCGCGCCGTCCGGAAAAAGGCCGCGCGCGACGACCCGGTTGGCCCCCGCGCTCAGCGCCACCTTCGGCCAGACGCACGTCATTTGCGGACAGGCCGACATTGTGCCGACGAGGCGGTCATTGACTCGCAATTCGGTGCGCGGGGCATTCGAATAGACCCGCACGTCGGTGGCCGGATAGGCACGGTCAGTATAGCGACTGCCGTTCACGTGCACCGTCGGCGCGGCGTTCCAGTTCGCCTTGTAGAAATGAGAGACGTCCTTCCGGATCTTGCGATCGTAGGTGACCAGGCCCTTGGTGTTGATGTCGATCCCGTCACCCTCGCGACGCACGGTCGTGGCAAAGTCGAACGAGTTCCACAGCCATGTACCCCACAGATATGGCTTCGCGGCGAGCGTCTGCCAGGCCTGTTCGTGGATGTAGCTCTCATATTCCTCGGGCTGGTTGCGCCCGCGCTGATCGACACGCCCGCCCAGCGGGTTGTCGGTGTGGATCGTCGTCGCCCCGCCCGCGCCATATTCGGTCACCGACAACGGCTGTGCAGGGCGCCTGGCATGAAGTTCGTCGAGGTGCGGCCCAAGGTCGGCGGGCGTACCGAAATACCAGCCGAAATAGCGGTTCGCGCCACCAAGGTCGGCAGCAACCGCGGTGATCGGCACCGCCGACGTCGGTCCGATGTCGCGCTCGCAACAAGTGGCGAGCGCGGTTGGCCGTGACGGATCTTCCGCCTTGGCGACCATATCGAGCTCCCGCAGCAGCGGCAGCGGATCAGGGGCCTCCCCACTCCTGGCGGTGATGAAAGCCGGGATCGACTTGCCGAAATCGACCTCGTTCGCGATGCCCCAGCTCGCCACCGACGGATGATTGCCGTTCTGCCGGATCAGCTCGCGCAATTGCTGCCGCGCATTCTCGCGCAGCGCCGGGCTCGCGGCCATCGCTTCGCCCTGCGTCCATTTCGATACCAGCGGGATCTCGTCCCACAGGACGAAGCCGTAGCGATCGGCGAGATCGTGGATCGTTTGCCCATGCTGGTAATGCGTGAGCCGGACCGAGTTGACCCCCATGTCGCGCATTATCGCGACATCCTGTTCGATCTCGGCGGGCGTGGTGGCCCAGCCCCTGCCCTCGCGATCCTGATGATAGCCGACGCCGTGCAGGTGCAAGGGCCGGCCGTTGAGCAGGAAGCCACGCACCGGATCGGCGCGCATCGTACGGATGCCGAACGGCTGTTCGACCCGATCGAACACCGCGCCCGACGTTGACGCGATCTCGACGACAAGGCGGTGCAGATAGGGATCGGCGACACCGTTCCACAGGTGCGGATTCGCGATCGTGAGCCGCTGCGTCGTCTCGGCCGCACCGCCACCGTTCAGCGTCACCGGACGCGCGTCGGTTGCGACCGTCTTGCCGCTCGCATCGACCAGCCGCACGACAATCTGCCCGGCCTGCTTGCGCTGCCCGTCGTTGCGGGTCCGCACCCGCACGTCGATCTTCGCTTGTGCCCCATCGATCGAGCGCGTCGTTGCCAAGATGCCGCTTCCACCCGCATCGAGCATGTCGATGTGCATGGCGGCGGTGCCGATCAGGCTGACGGGACGATACAAGCCACCATGAACGAAGAAATCGCCGGCGAGCGGGAGGACGTCGGCGGTCGAGCTGCCCAAGTCGGGCTGCGTGTTGTCGACCTTGACGAGCAGCACATTGGACTGACCGGCGCGCAGCGCGCTGCTCGCGTCGAGACGGAACCGCGAAAAGCCACCGCGGTGCACACCCAGCCGCTGCCCGTTGAGCCATACCTCGGCGGTGCGGCTGGCCGCATCGAACTGCAACCACGCGCGTCGCTTGTCGAAGTCAGCCGCCGGCGTGAAGGTCAGGCGGTACCAGCTGACCCCCTGATATTTGTCGATCGTGTCGGCGCGATTTATATGATCTTGCGGGTTTGGAACGTAATAGCCGACGCGGTTCCAGCTATGGGGAATGGCAACCTTTTCCCACTTACGGTCCGGCGCGTGGCTGACCTCGTCGAGCGTCGCATCGCCACGGCTGAATTCCCAGCCCTGTGCCAGCGGCACCAAAGAACGATCAGCTTGCGCGATGGCTGGCGTCGCCACCAGCATGGCCAGCGCGGTCGACCCGGTCCGAAGCCTCATCTCTCTCTCCCTCGCCTGACGCTACTCCCCAAAAATCGGCCTGACCAGTTATTATCGAGATGGCAGCCGCACATCTTGGCAAGTCGAGACGGAACGGTCGCAAGATGGTGACTTACCAGGACTGTCAGCGGCCCACATCGTCATTTTTGCTGCTGCGCCGATCACCGCCTCGCCATTTGGTAAGGCAGCTTCGGCTACAAACAGACGCGACGATGCTCGAGTGATGCGCAGCATCGCCGGAATGGCAGTGCGTGAACCGGACGCCGCAGATGGCCCAATTCGCTCCATGGTCGGACAGCTGTCCCGTCCTGCGCGATAAAATGCACCGTCCGTCGATCGGCTCCTCGACCATTCACGTGTCGTCCGCCGCTGAACGCGTTAGCCAAGAGCCAGCACGCGCTCCAAAGACGTCAAGCCGGTTAGCGCGGGACGGCCCGATGACGCCGCAACGATCGACCTCCGATCGCTGCGGCCGTCATCAGGCCACACGCATGTCACTGACCCGGCGCATCGGCCCGCTGTGACGCCGTCCCGTCGACCGTGAAGTCCATCATCATCGCGGTCTTTTGATCGTATCGCCTCCAAATCGGCAGTCCGTCGCCGTTCGGATCTCCCGACGTGGCGAAATTGACCAGATACGCACTGATGGCCCGCCCTATGGCATCGTCGCGGGCGGTTGTCGCGGCGCCGTATTTGACGCGCTGGGTATCGAAGAAGAACGGGATATCTGTGGCATGGCCTGCACCACCGCCCGCCGGCACCGAATTCGCGACGTAGGAGAAGCGATAATAATAGGTCGGCGCCCCCGCCGCCGCGATCATGCCGGCAAGTTTGCGGGCTCCGCCGATCATCATGCCGTCCGGGCCGCCGATATCGGCGCTCGTGGCACCGATCATGATGGGAACGTGCGGGAACCGCCCGCTCCGGTACGTGGTGGCGACGGGGAACGATATCTGGCCGTCGGCATACGGGCTGGCAAAGGAGCGCGGCGCGCTTCCACCCGAAAACAGCGCACGCATGTTCAGGCCATCGACCACCTGATCGGTCGTGAGCGCCCGCAATTTGGCTGCGGCCTGCGGATCGTCAGGCCGAATCCCCCGCGATGCCGCGAAGGCCAGGCTGGCCTGTTCGGCGGCGCCGCGATCGGCGGGGCCGGATTCACCATCACCGCCCGACATGATGACGGCGCGTTGGAACAGGCCCTTCGTCACGGGCGAGGTCACGAGGGTGTTGACCGACATGCCCCCGGCGCTTTCGCCGACGATCGTCACGTTCTGCGGGTCGCCCCCGAAGACTGCGGCATTGGCACGCACCCAGCGCAGCGCGGCCAGTTGATCCATGTAGCCGAAGTTGCCGCTGGTCGGTGCCCCCGCCTCACGATCGAGCGCCGGATGGACAAACGTCCCGAGCCGCCCGACCCGGTAATTGAAGCTGACGACCATTACCCCTTGCCGCGCAAGATGCGCGCCGGCGTATGTCTTGGCCGATGATCCGCCGTTTACGAACCCGCCGCCATAGATCCAGACGATGACGGGCAATCGGGCGCGCGCCGCCTGCGGCCGCCAGACGTTCACGACCAGACAGTCTTCCGACGGATCGGTGCCGAGCGGTGCCGCATCGCTGGGAAATGGTTGCTGTGCACAGTCGTGGCCGTACCGCGTCGCATCGCGCACGCCCGACCAGCGTGCGACGGGCTGTGGTGCCCGCCAGCGATGGGCACCGACCGGCGGCGCGGCGAACGGTATGCCGAGCCACTGGTTCACCCCGTCAGCGACAGCGCCGCGTACGGGCCCTGACGCGGTGACAACGACTGGCGCCTCTTCGGCGGCAAAGGCCGTCGCCGGGATCGTAAGCGAAGCCGATACCGCGACCATCAGGGCGAAACGCACAACCGTCATCACTATCCTTCCAGATGCGACGATCGCCGCCCCTCACCTGTTACATCTCTTAATCAATCGCTTATTAGTATCCAGCTTTTTGGCCCGACGCTCCCGCGACGGCAAGACTGACACGCGATCGGAGTTGGGCTTTTTGCCCGGCGCGATGATCGTACTCAGCCTCACGTCGTGGCAATGAGCGGCGCGGCGGCCTGAACCGTCAAAGGCAAAGGTGTTCGCGTCCTTGCGCGAAGCTCTGAAATGCTGTGCCCGTTCCGACGGCGATTGCCGAGTTCATCGGGCGTGCAACCGCAAATGGCAACGCCCCGCGTACAGGCTAGGTCATAATCTAGGCAGATGGCTGGGGCGGCAGGATTCCCATCCCAGCAAAGCTGCTCGCTAAGTACTTGATCCCACTAGCGCGCAGGTACCGCCTGCACACACCATTGCTACAATGCATTGGCACAGTTTTCAATCGTGATTTAGCCGGGCTTTATAGGCGCTTAAAGGAAACCTGTTCGTATAGTCGGGCGACCAACAACTAGTGTCAGTCAATGGCCAGCCTGTTGCGCTTCATCACGGTCGCCAACCTCGGGTCCCGCCGCGTCAGCCGGGCGGCGGCGAACAGCCGTGGTGTGTTCTTGGCGAACCATTCGCGGCGCGGACGCCAGTCGATCATCACCGCCGCGTAGCAATCCAGGGCACACGGTTGCTCGCCCAGCAGATAGGGTCCGACTACCTGATCCTCGAGCCATCGGTAGAGGCGCTCGCGATAGGCACTGGTGGCGGCGACAAGTTCGTTCTGCGCAGAGGGCGTCCAGCGCTCCGGGTAATCGCCGTAGGTGAAGGTCGGATAGACGTTCGCCACGATCCAGATCAGCAGGCGCAGGAAGCGGCGATGCTCGACCGTTCCGGGTGCCGGCGCCAGCTCCGCATGCCGATCCGCCAGCCACAGCGCGATCGCGGCGGTCTCGGTCAGCACCTCGCCGTCGTCCAGCACGAGGGTGGGAACCTGTCGCAACGGATTGACGGCGGCGAGCCTGTCGTGGGCCGCACCCGGACGATCGAAGCCCTCGACATCGACGATGTCGTAGGGCGCGCCGACCAGCGCGAGCATCGCCTCCACGATCGCCGATCCCCAACCCGGTGTGCCGTACAGCCGCATGTCGCCCCGCGCCTTCCTGTCTCCAGCGGACCAACGTCTCCGGCCAGCCCTTGGTCCGATACGCCATGTCGGCCGTTGACCGCCGCATGAAAACGATCCGCTTCGCAGACGGCACGACCGTCCCCGCGCTCGGCCAAGGCACCTGGATGATGGCGGAAGACCCTGCCCGCCGATCGGACGAGATCGCCGCGCTGCGCGAAGGGCTGTCGCTCGGCCTGACCCTCATCGATACCGCCGAGATGTATGCCGATGGGGAGTCCGAACGCCTCGTCGGCGAGGCGATCGCGAGCGTGCGCGACGAGGTGTTCCTCGTCAGCAAGGCCTACCCCCAGAATGCCTCACGCGATCGATTGTCCCGCGCCTGCGAGGCGAGTCTCGACCGCCTCGGCACCGACCGGCTCGACCTCTACCTGCTGCACTGGCGGGGCAACGTGCCGCTGGCTGAAACGGTCGAGGCGATGGAGCGACTGGTCGCGGCGGGCAAGATCCTGCGCTGGGGCGTCAGCAATCTCGACACCGACGACATGGAAGAACTCGTCTCCAGCAGTGACGAGGGGTGCCAGACCGACCAGATCCTCTACAATTTGACCCGACGCGGTCCGGAATATGACCTGATCCCGTGGCTTGCGCAGCATCGCATGCCGGTCATGGCCTATAGCCCGGTCGAACAGGGTGGCCTGTTGGCGCATCCCGGGCTTGCTGCCATGGCCGGGAACCGCGACGTTACACCCGCGCAGCTCGCCCTTGCCTGGCTTCTGGCACGGGACGGCGTCCTGCCGATCCCCAAGGCCGGATCGGTCGCCCATGTTCGAGACAACCGGGCGGCGCTGGACCTCACACTGTCCGAAGCCGAACTCCGACGTCTCGACGACCTGTTTCCGCCCCCACACGGTCCCGAACCGCTCGCGATGCTCTAGCCGCGGATGAAGTCGATGAATGCGCGCAGCGGCGGGGGCACCAGCCGACGGTCCGAATAATAGAGGAACGGGCCGGAGAAGGACTGCCACCAATCCGGCAGCACCGGTTCCAAAGCGCCACTCGCCAGCGCCGGCGCGAGCCAATCCTCGAACAGGTGGATGATGCCGCCGCCCGCCGCCGCGACATCGACTAGCAGGTCCACCGCACCGGCGACGCTGGCGATCAATGGGCCCTGCGGCTCGATCCGGACGATCTCGCCGTCGCGCTCAAATTCCCAGGGGCTGGTCAGCACGCCGCTCGTGAAGCGGCCGCGCAGGCAGGCGTGGTCGAGCAGATCGCGCGGATGGTCCAGGCGCCCGCGTGCTTTGAGATAGGCTGGTGCCGCCGCCGTCGCGAATCGTTGGATGCGCGGGCCGATCGGCACAGCGATCATGTCCTGCTCCAGCCGCTCGTCATAGCGGATGCCGGCATCGCAGCCTGACGCGACCATATCAACGAGGATGTCCTCGGCCATGATCTCAACCTGAATATCGGGATAGGCGGCGAGAAAGCCGGGGAGGATCGCCGGCAGCACCAATCGCGCCGCGCTGACCGGCACATTGAGCTTGAGCGTGCCCGCCGGCCGGTCGCGGAACAGGTTCACAACGTCGAGCGCCGCTTCCACCTCGCCGAGGGCTGGCGCCAATCGCTCGATCAGCCGCGTCCCCGCCTCGGTCGGTACGACGCTGCGCGTGGTGCGATGGAGCAGGCGGACGCCCAGCCGCGCTTCCAGTCGCCGCACCGCTTCGCTAAGCGTCGAGGCGCTCGACCCGACGGTGCGCGCCGCATCGCGGAAGCCGCGCGCCTGCGCGACCGCCAGGAGTGCGTTAAGATCGGCAAGGTCCGCCTTCATCGTTCGGTTTTCCGTACAGCCCGTGCGGATCACTCCGGCTTATCGTGATGATCCGCAAGCCGTATCTCGGGGCCAGCACGAGGAGAATGACGATGACGATCGATCAGGCAGGCACCTATTCCTTCGCCGGACGCGCCGTGAAGCAGCTTGGCTATGGCGCGATGCAGCTCGCCGGACCCCGCGTGTTTGGCCCGCCGCGGGACCATGATGCGGCGCTCGCCGTGCTTCGCGCGGCTATCGAGGCTGGCGTCAACCACATCGACACCAGCGACTTTTATGGCCCGCACGTCACCAATCGGCTGATCCACGAAGCGCTGTCCCCTTACCCCGACGACCTGCTGATCGTGACCAAGATCGGCGCGCGGCGCGGGGACGATGCATCCTGGCTGCCCGCGTTCGCGGCGGACGAGCTGGCCCGCGCGGTCGAGGACAATCTGACGAACCTTGGGTTGGAGACGCTCGACGTCGTCAACCTGCGCCTGATGTTCGATGTCCACGGCCCCGCCGAGGGATCACTCGCGGCGCCGCTCAAGGCGGTGGCGGATCTCCAGCGGCAGGGGCTGGTGCGCCATATCGGGCTGAGCAACGTGACGCCGACACAGTTCGAGGAAGCCCGCGACATCGCCGAGATCATTGGCGTCCAAAACCAATACAACCTCGCCCACCGCGACGACGATGCCTTTATCGACGCGCTGGCGGCGGAGGGTATCGCCTATGTCCCCTTCTTCCCGCTTGGCGGGTTCAGCCCGCTCCAGTCGGCGGCGCTCTCCGACGTAGCCGCGCGGCTCAAGGCCACGCCGATGCAGGTGGCGCTCGCCTGGCTGCTCCAGCGCTCGCCCAACATCCTGCTGATCCCGGGCACCTCGTCGGTGGCGCACCTCCACGAGAATCTCGCCGCGGCATCGCTGACGCTGCCCGAGGATGCAGTGGCCGAACTCAATGCGATCGGCGGGTAATCAGGCCGATCGGTTGGCCAGCACCGCGTCGAGCAGGCCGGGAAAGCGCCGGTCGAATTCGGCGCGGCGCAGCGTGTTGATCATCTCGCGCCCGGCTTGCGTCGTCTCGATCAGCCCCGCCCCGCGCAGCAGCTTCAAGTGGTTGGACAGGGTGCTTTTCGGAATGGACTCGCAGGGCGCGGCCTCGGTGCAGCTCAGCCGCTCGGTCGCGGCGAGCCGCGCCACCATGGCCAGCCGATTTGGATCGGCCAGCGCATGCAGCGCCAGATCGAGCGGAACGTCTTCCAGCCGGGGATGGGTGAAGCGGGCCATGCGCCAGATATAGGGGACGACACTAAATTTAATAGTTCGGGATTATTGAACTGTTGAAGCATCACTCCATCTTCCGCCTGCCGACAGCGCACGATGCCGTGATCGCGGGCCAGTATTTCTGGAGAATATATATGTCGATTCAGGGCAAGACAGCGCTCGTCACCGGCGGATCGCGCGGCATCGGAGCGGCGATCGCCAAGCGGCTGGCGGTCGACGGCGCGACCGTGGCGATCACCTATGCCGGCAACAAGGCGGCGGCCGACGCCACCGTGGCGGCGATCGAGAGCGCGGGCGGCACCGCCTTCGCCTTCCAGGCCAACGCCGCCGATCCCGCCTCGCAACGCGCGGGCGTCGAACAGGCCGCCGCTGCCCTGGGTGGGATCGACATCCTCGTCCACAATGCCGGGGTGGCCGAATTCTCCGCCGTCACCGAGGATACGGACGAGACCTACGACCGCCAGTTCGGCGTCAATGTGAAGGGCCTGCACGTCGGCACCCGCGCCGCGCTGCCGCATCTTCGCGACGGCGGCCGCATCATCCTGATCGGCAGCATCTCGGGCGAAATGGCCTTCCCCGCGACCACGGTCTACAGCGCGACTAAGGCAGCCGTCGCGGCGCTGGCACGCGGCTGGGCCAAGGACCTCGCGCCGCGCAATATCCTGGTCAACACCGTCCAGCCGGGGCCGATCGACACCGACATGAACCCCGCCGACAGCGAATTCGCGGGGCAGGTTCTGCAAGCGATCCCGCTCGGCCGCTATGGCAAGGTCGAGGAAATCGCGGGTGCCGTCGCGTTCCTCGCCGGACCGGATGCGAGCTATATTACCGGCACCACGCTCAACATCGATGGCGGCGCGACGGCCTAAGGGATAGCACTGGCGTGCCGGCCGCAAGAGCCAGCACGCCGATGGCTTTACATGTCCGCCGCGGTCGGGCGGACTATGACCTCGTTGATGTCGACGCTCTCGTGCTGCTCCAGCGCATAGCGGATCGCCCGCGCGATCGCATCCGGGGTCAGCGCCTTCTTTCGCCACCCCGTCAGAGCCGTTGCGACGTCGGGATCGGTGATGTCGTGGCCCAGTTCGGTGGCGACCACGCCTGGTGAGATCAGCGTCGACCGAATCTCGTCATGCTCCTGCCGCAACCCCTCGGTGATGGCCCGCACCGCATGCTTGGTCCCGCAATAGACCGCCGCGGTGGGCATCACCATGTGCGCGGCGACCGAGGCGACGTTGATGATATGTCCGGACTTCTGCGCCACGAACCGGGGCAACACGGCGGCGATGCCGTTGAGAACGCCGTGGATATTGACGTCGACCATCCGCTTCCACTCATCCCGCTTCAGCGCGGCGAGTGGCGACAGCGGCATCACGCCGGCATTATTGACCAGCACGTCGACCCGCCCAAACCGCGCTTCGGCGGCCTCCACGAAGGCGTCGAAGTCGGCCCCGTCCGTCACGTCGAGCGTGCGCCACGCGACGGTCTCGCCCAGTTCCTCGGCCAGTGCCTGCAACCGTTCTGCGCGACGCGCGCCGATGAAGAGGCGCGCGCCGGTCGCTGCCAGTTCGCGCGCCGTGGCCTCGCCGATCCCGCTCGACGCGCCCGTGATGAGGACGACCTTGTCGATGCTCGCTGTCATGATGCTTTCCTTACCTTGAAGTGACAGCCGGCAAGATGGCGCCGCGGCTTCAACCAGCGGTAGAGCGATCGTCCAAACGCTTTGCACGATCCTCCAGAACCAGCTCTGCCCGCTTGCGCATGTCGACGGGCTGACGGATGACGATCGGCATGGACCGGATCACCGAACTTGCTGCTGTCATCGATCGTCATGTCGCCGGATCAGGCATTTGCATGACCGCAATGCCGCATGTGTCACTGATCCGGGCGGATCAACCGAGCACCCCGACGCCGGCTGTCTACGAGGCATCGCTTTGCCTGATTGCCCAGGGATCGAAGCGCGTCTCGATCGGCGACCATAGCCTCGTCTACGACGCCGCGCATTATCTCCTAGTCTCCGTCGACCTCCCGCTGGTCGGCCACGTGATCGATGCCAGCCCCGACCGCCCGTATCTCTGCTGCAAGATCTACCTCGATCCCGCAATGCTGTCCGACCTGATGGTGGCGGAGGGCGGCGTTGTGCCGCACACCGACCTGCCGGTCCTAGGCGTCTATCCCAGCGACCCCTACCTGATCGACGCCGCATGCCGGCTGGTCGGACTGCTTGACCGGCCGGACACGATCCGCGCCCTGGCGCCCCTGATCGAGCGGGAAATCCTCTACCGACTGCTCACGGGGCCGCACGGACCGATGCTTCGCCACCTCGTGACAGCAGGTAGTCACCTCAACCAGATCAGCCGCGCCATCGCCGTGATCCGTCGCCGGTTCGACGCGCCGATCCGCATCGAAGAGGTCGCCGCCGAGGCGGGCATGAGCCCCTCCTCGCTTCATGCGCATTTCAAGGCGATCACGCGCATGACCCCGCTCGAATATCAAAAGCAGTTGCGCCTGCAGGAAGCGCGCCGGCTGATGCTGGTCGGCGGCGCTACGGCGGGCACGGCGGGCTTCGCGGTTGGCTATGAAAGCCCGTCGCAGTTCAGCCGCGAATATCGCCGCCTGTTCGGCGCACCGCCGCGCCAAGACATCGAACGGCTGCACACCGCCCCTTCGGCGGGGATCGCCCTCTGATTTTGACCGACGCTAGCAATGATTCATCGCGATTGTTGCGCTGATTGTTGCGCTCCGTTGGCGTTTGTCGCCGCACAAGCAGAATGACCCACTGCCGGACGTTCAAGCTCCCTTTTCTGTTCACCAACGTCGGACACTCGTTCACCGCATCAAGAGATAGGTCTGCCGACCCGCGTCTTGTCCGCGATTGTCCGAACCCGCTGGACAGCTGCACTAGGGTCAGGACCCATTGATGTGAGCGTCGTGATCTGATTCAGGCTCCGCAAGGAGACCAGAATGAGCGACCTGTTTTGGTTGACGGATGAGCAGATGGAGCGGCTGCGGCCGTTCTTTCCCAAGAGCCACGGCAGGCCTCGGGTTGACGATCGGCGGGTGCTGAGCGGCATTGTGTTCGTCAACCGTAACGGGCTGCGCTGGCGTGATGCAACCAGCGCCTACGGCCCGCTTAAGACGCTGTACAACCGCTGGAAGCGCTGGGGCGACGCGGGCGTGTTCACGCGGATGATGGAAGGGCTTGCTGCGGCAGATGCCGAGCCACAGACCGTGATGATCGATGCGACCTACCTCAAGGCGCACCGCACGGCATCGAGCCTGCGGGTAAAAAAGGGGATCTCGGCCGCCTGATCGGGCGCGCCAAGGGCGGCATGAACACCAAGCTCCATGCCGTTGACGATGCGAACGACCGCACGTTGAGCTTCTTCATGACCGCCGGACAGGTGAGCGACTACACCGGCGCGGCAGCGCTGCTCGACGACCTGCCGAAAGCGAATTGGCTGCTCGGCGATCGCGGCTATGACGCCGACTGGTTCAGGGATGCTCTCCAGGCCAAGGGCATCCAGCCCTGCATTCCCGGTCGCCGATCGCGCAACGTGCCGGTCAGATACGACAAGCGCCGCTATCGACGACGTAGCCGCATCGAGATCATGTTCGGACGCCTCAAGGACTGGCGTCGCGTCGCCACCCGCTACGATCGCTGCCCGACCGCCTTCTTCTCCGCGGTCGCACTCGCTGCCACCGTCATCTTCTGGCTGTGATCAACGAGTCCTGACCCTAGCTTCCTCCATCCTGGCTTGAGGCAATGCTAGTGATGCGGTTAGGGGGTCAGCGGAGGATTGTAAGCCGCTTAGCGCTTCAGCACGCCTCTCCGCCATTGCTTGCGCGCGTTCGCTCCGAACAGTGAGTGCGGTAAGTTCGCTATTCCGACGGCCGATCTCAGACCGCAGGTAATCCTCCAGACCGGAGATGCGCGCCGTGGTCCAAAGGGAGACCACTGCGACGGCTAAGCCGCCAAAAGTGCCGAGCACATTGAGCCAATCACGGAACGCCTGACCGCTGTGTCGAAGCCGGCTCACCCGAGCGCGAATCGCTCAATAAAGCTGCCCCACACCACCGCATGAACTCCTCGCAAAGCGGTGACTTTGGGCGGTTTTCTTAAACTGGCTGGGGCGGCAGGATTCGAACCTGCGAATGCCGGTACCAAAAACCGGTGCCTTACCGCTTGGCGACGCCCCAATGAGCCGCGCGCCTTAGCGGGGCGCGCGGGAAAGCTCAACCGATACGATGCAGCCAGCCGTGCGAATCTTCGGCACGGCCCCGCTGGATCGCGCTCAGCCGCTCGAGGAAATGCGCGGTGAGCTGGCCGGTGCCGCCGCTGCCGATCGTAAATTCATAGTCTGGCCCCGCGACACGCCCGATCGGCGTCACCACCGCGGCGGTGCCGCAGGCGAAGCTCTCGACCAGCCGGCCACTCGCCGCGTCAGCCCGCCATTCCTCGATCGCATAGGGCTCCTCTTGCACCGCAAGCCCCTGGTCACGCGCGATGTGCAGGATCGAGTCACGGGTGATGCCCGGCAGGATCGTACCGGTCAGCGGCGGGGTACGAAGCGAGCCGTCCTCGAAGACGAAGAAGATGTTCATGCCGCCCAGCTCCTCGATCCAGCGCCGCTCGGCGGCGTCGAGGAACACCACCTGATCATAGCCGCGGCGGATCGCCTCCTGCTGCGCGATCAAACTAGTGGCATAGTTGCCGCCACATTTGGCCGCCCCGGTGCCGCCCGGTGCCGCGCGGGTATAGTCGTGGCTCACCCACAGCGACACGGCGCGCGCGCCGCCCTTCCAATAGGCGCCGACCGACGAGGCGAGCACCATGTAGAGATATTCGGCGGACGGCTTGACGCCCAGAAACGCCTCCGACGCGATCATGAACGGGCGCAGGTAGAGCGAGCCGCCCTCGACGCTCGGCATCCACTCACGCTCGGTCAGCACCAGCTGCTCGACCGACTCGAGGAACAGCTCCTCGGGCAGATCAGGCATCGCCATCCGTCGTGCCGAGGCGTTGAAGCGGCGGGCATTCGCCTCGGGACGAAACAGCGCCAGCCCGCCGTCCTCAAGCCGATAGGCCTTCAGCCCTTCGAAAATCTCCTGCGCGTAATGGAGTACCGAGGAAGCCGGATCCATCGTCAGCGGCATCCGCTGCGAAATCCGGCCGTCGTGCCAGCCGCGCCCCTCCGAATAATGGAGCACCGCCATGTGATCGGTGAACACGCGCCCGAAGCCGGGATCGACCAGCCGCGCGGCGCGCTCATTGGCGGAAACGGGCGACGGATGCGGTTCGAACGCGAAGTTCACAAGACCTCCAGAGATCGCAGGCACGCGACCGTTGGTCGACGCGCCGGGGTTGCAGCGGCCTAGGGCGGATGGCAAAGCGGGTCAACATGGCTGCCTCAACGCATTCCGCCTCGCCGCTTTTCCTGCGCGAAACCGAGATTCGTCGCGGCCTGGAGCTGCTGTATTTCGGCAACGCGCACATCACGCGGTCGATCGATCGCGGCCTTTCGCGGCAGGGACTGGGGCGGGCGCACCATCGTGCGCTCTATTTTATCGCGCGCAAGCCCGACATGCCGGTCAGCGACCTGCTGGCGTTGCTGGCAATCACCAAGCAATCCCTGGGACGCGTGCTCAACGAATTGATGGAGCGCGGGCTGGTCGAGACGCGTGCCGGCGATCGCGACCGGCGGCAGCGACTGCTGCGGCTTACCCCGGCGGGCGCCGAGCTGGAGGGCAGCCTGTACGAAGCGCTGCGCGAGAAACTCTCGGCGGCCTATTCGCGCGCTGGACAGGGGGCGGTGACCGGATTCTGGGCGGTGCTGGAGGGGCTGATTCCCGAAGACGAGATCGCGCGAGTCGAGGCGCTGCGCGGGTAGCTAGTTCACCACCCATCGCTCGTCACTGCAAGCGCAGCGACGCGACGATGGTTCAAGATCCTGCTTTCGTCGCTTCGAAACGCGCTGGCGAAGCAGCGAAAGGCCTTACCCTCTCGCCATCTCCGCACCGCGCTTCGCGGAGGCGGTGAGCGTGCGTTCGAGCAGCGGGACAAGTCCCTCCGCCTCGTCGAGGACGTTGAGACCCGCGCGGGTCATCCCGCCGGGGCTCGCCACCGCATCGGCCAGCACGCCGGGGCTGCGATCGCTCGCCGCCACCATCGCCGCCGCGCCTTCAACCGTCGCCAGCGCCACCGCCGCTGCCTGCGCCGAGTCGAGCCCGATCGCGACGCCGCCTGCGGCCATCGCATCGACGAATCGGAACAGGAACGCGGGGCCGCACCCTGATAGCGCACCGGCAGCGGCGAAGCGTGCAGCGTCGTCGAACCATTCGACCAGACCCAGCGGCGCCATCAACCGGTCGACCGTCGCGTGGGAATCCGCCGGCGCGTCAGGCGCATGAATCGCGACGACCCCCCTCCCCAGCTCAACCGGCAAATTGGGCATCGTCTGGATGGCGATCGGGCCGGGAAAAGCGGCGGACAGGCGTGCGGGATCGGGGCCGGCAAGCATCGACACCAGCAGCGGCGCACCGCGTACCCGCTCGCGATGCACCGCGGCCACCTCGTCGAGCTGCTGCGGCTTGATCCCAAGCACAACCACATCGGGCGGCGGGCCGTCGGGCAGAGTCCGCGCCTGACGGACGTCGCCGGGCAGCGCGCGATCGTGCCTGTTCACGACATCGACATCCGCCGCCGCGACCACACCGCTCTCAAGCCAGCGCCGCAACATCGCCGAGGCCATGTTGCCGCAGCCGATCATCCAAAGTCGCATCCGCGCCTCAGGCCTCGCCCTGTGTCTCTACCATCGCCGCGGCGATCGCCTCGGTTGGCGACTTACCGCCCCACAGCACGAACTGGAACACGGGATAGAAGCGTTCGCACTCATCGATCGCCGAGTCGATCAGCAGCTCGGCGGTCGCCAGCGACATCGTCGCCTCACCTTCACGCGTCTCGATCGCGGTCGCGCAACGATAGAGCAGGATGCCGCTCGACGACCACATCTCGAAATGGCCGAGCCACAATTGCTCGTTGATGAGACCCAGCGTCTCGTAGATCTTGCCGCGCCGTCCCTCGGCGACCTTCACGTCCGGGAAGGTCAGCAATTGCACCACGCCATCGTCCTCGCGCCACAGCGCGCGAAGTTCATATTCGGTCCAGCTACCCTTTACCGTCGCGGTGATCTCATCCTCGTTCCGCTCGCACGGCCAGCCGTGCGCGAGGAAATAGGATTCGAGCATGTCGAGCGGGGCTTCGGGCTCGGAATATTGGTCGGCTTCGTCAAGCATCATGATCTTATCGCACGACCGCCGTCGCGCGTCATCCCCGGCAACGGCTTCGGCAGGTGTGGCGTCAGGCGGACGGGCGCGTCGCGAGCGCCGCTTCGAGCTTCTCAATCCGCGCACGCAGCGCGTCATTCTCGTCGCGCGCGGCGACGGCCATCGCCTTTACCGCCTCGAACTCCTCACGCGCGATGAAGTCGAGCCCGCCGATCCACTCGCGAGCGCGGGCGCGGGCATTGGCCTCAGCCTCGCGGCCCATGCCGGCGATTGTTCCGGCAGCGCCATTGAACAGCTTGGCGACGTCGCCGAACAGATGGTTTTCGGATTGCATGGCGAATCGTCCTGCAGGAGCAAAAGGTCAGCGGATCACTTGGGATGCCGCGGGCGCTTGCACAACCCGTTCCGCATCCGGATTGAGCTGGCCGATCTGCCAGTTGAGCGCGCCGGCCACGCACAGCCACGCCATATACGGTACCATCAGCCAGGCGGCGACGCGGCGAATCTGCGCGAAAACAATTGTGGTGAGTATCGACAGGCCGAGAATTGCAACGATCAACAGGAACGCCGCCGCGATGCGGTGCGCACCGAAAAATACCGGCGTCCAGGCAAGATTGCCCGCCAGTTGCGCGATGAACAAGGCGATGCCGAGCCCGCGCAGCCGCGCGCCGCGCGCGCTGAGCACCAGCGCAATGGCAATCCCCTGCATCACATAGAGCGAGGACCATACGACCGGGAACGCCCAGCCCGGAGGGGTCAGCTCCGGCTTGGCGAGCACCGCATACCATCCATTCTGATCGCCTGATGGCACGGTGCGCCCGGACAGAAAGCCGAGCAGCAGCACCGCCGGAACCGTCACTGCGGCATAGCGAAGGAACGACGCGCGCAATTGTTCTCTCGATGCCAGCTCGCCCATGCTCACTCCCTCGCCAAGTGGTCCCGCACCAACATGCCGCAAAGCGCTTCATCACGCGACGGGTTCATCCGCGATGCGCCGCGAGCAGGAATTCGACATTGCCTTCCGGGCCTGTGATCGGGCTTTCGGTCACGCCTTCGACCCGCCAGCCACCCGCGACGAACCAGTCCGACACCTCGCCGCAGACGCGCGCGTGGATCGCCGGATCGCGCACCACCCCGCCTTTCCCGACCTCGCTGCGTCCCGCCTCGAACTGCGGCTTGACCAGCACCAGCGCGCGCCCGCCATCGCGTACGAAGCCGAGCGGCACCTCCAGCACCTTGGCCAAGCCGATGAAGCTGGCGTCGCAAACGACCAGGTCGATCGGCTCGGGAATGTGCGTGGCGGTCAGGACGCGGGCGCTGGTCTGTTCGTGAACGATTACCCGCTCATCCTGCCGCAGCTTCCACGCGAGCTGGTTGGTGCCGCTGTCGACCGCAAAGACGCGCGCCGCGCCGCGCGTGAGCAGCACGTCGGTGAAGCCGCCGGTCGACGAGCCGACGTCGATCGCCACCGCGTCGGCGACGTCCCAGCCGAAATGGTCGAGCCCGTGTGCCAACTTGATCCCCCCACGCGACACCCACGGATGGTCGCGTCCGCGAACATCCAGGAGGGTATCGATGGCGACCGGCTGCCCCGGTTTCTCGATCTTGCGGTCGCCCGCGAACACCAGCCCCGCCATCACCAATGCCTGCGCGCGGGTGCGCGACTCGACAAGGCCGCGATCGACCAGCAACTGATCGACCCGCTGTTTTGTTGGTGCTGACATACCTGACGCTATCGCGCGCACGACGCCGCGCCGCAAGCGGCGGCAACGCCTCATCGCGCCACTCGCTCGATCCATGCGATTTGCTGCGCTGCACGATTGCCTATCAGTTTAATGGGGATTATTTGTCTATTGAGGCTGCGGCACGCCCGACCCCTAGACTGAGCCGCGGCCTCGCCCCGATTGCACGCAACAGGAGGTACGTCATGGGACATGCCAACTACGATCTGTCGGTTCAGCCGACCGTGCTGACCGTTCCCGGGCTTGGCGGATCGGGCCCTGCGCACTGGCAGACGTTGTGGGAGCGCAGCCGGCCCGATACCGCGCGGATCGAACTCGGAATGTGGGACCGTCCGCATCGCAACAGCTGGGTCACGAAGATCGATCAGGCAGTGGCCTCCGCGCGCGCCCCGGTGATCCTCGTCGGCCATAGTCTGGGCTGTATCGCGATCGCCTGGTGGGCGTCGATGAGCCCGCAGCCTTATGGCTGGCCGGTCGCAGGCGCGCTGCTGGTCGCGCCGGCCGACGTCGACCGTGCCGGCGTGGCGAGCGAGTTGGCGCCGTTCGCACCGGCACCGAAACTCGCGCTTCCCTTCCCCTCGATCCTCGTCGCGTCGAGCGACGATCCATGGGTGTCGACCGAGCGCGCGCACAGCTTGGCGGTCGATTGGGGCAGCCACTTCATCGATTACGGCGCCTATGGGCACCTCAACGCCGCGAGCGGTCTGGGACAATGGCCGGACGGGCTGGAATTGCTCGACCGCGTGCTGGCGGCGGCGGGTGGCCCGCATGGTGAGGTTCGCTCACCGGGGGACGCACGCGCGATCCTGTCGCGGCCTGTGGACGACGGTCGCCGCCTTCACGCCTGACCTGCGTCTTGCCGAACTGATGCATTTGAGCCGCGTCGGCCCGGGCTTGACCCGGGGCGACGGTGGGCGGCTCAGCGGGTCAGCGCGGCGACCCCCGGCAATTCGCGCCCTTCCATCCACTCCAGGAATGCACCCCCGGCAGTTGAGACGAAGGTAAAGGAATCGGCAGCACCAGCCTGATTGAGCGCGGCAACCGTGTCGCCGCCGCCCGCCACCGACACCAGCCCGCCTTCCTTGGTCAGCGCTGCCGCAGTGCGCGCCAACGCCACCGTCGCGGTGTCGAACGGCGGCGTCTCGAACGCACCGAGTGGCCCGTTCCAGACAAGCGTCCGGCAATTCTTGAGCACATCGCCCAGCGATTCGGTCGCCGCCGGCCCAACGTCGAGGATCATCTCGTCTGCGGCAACTTCGTGAACATTCACCGTGCGGGTCGCCGGGTTCGGCTTGAATTCCTTCGCGACGACGACGTCGTACGGAAGGTGGATCGTGCAGCCCGCCGCCTCGGCCGCATCGAAGATTTCGTCGGCGGTGCCGGTCAGTTCATGCTCGCACAGGCTCTTGCCGACATCAACGCCACGCGCGGCGAGGAAGGTGTTGGCCATGCCGCCGCCGATGATGAGGTGATCGACCCGCGTGACCAGATGCTTGAGCACCGCCAGCTTGGTCGACACCTTTGCGCCGCCCACCACCGCGGCAACCGGATGCTCGGGCTTGCCGAGCGCCTTCTCGAGCGCATCCAGCTCCGCCTCCATCGCACGGCCGGCGAAGGCCGGCAGCCGGTGCGCCAGCCCCTCGGTCGAGGCATGCGCGCGGTGCGCGGCCGAGAAGGCGTCGTTGACGTACAGGTCGCCTAGCGCCGCGAACCGCTCGACCACCGCCGGCTCGTTCTTCTCCTCGCCGCCGAAGAAACGCGTATTCTCCAGCACGCCGATGTCACTCGGCTGGAGCGTCGCGATCGCCTCCGCCGCGCCCTCCCAATCGATATAGCGCACCGGACGACCGAGCACCGCCTCATACGGCTTGACGATCTGTGCCAGCGACAGCTCGGGCGAAGGCACGCCTTTGGGTCGCCCGAAATGGGCCAGCACCAGCACGATCGCGCCCTTGTCGGCCAGCTCGGCGACCGTGGCCACCGTCGAGCGCAGCCGCGTATCGTCGCTGACCTGCCCATCGTGGAGCGGGACATTGAGGTCCTCGCGCACCAGCACGCGCTTGCCGGTGACGTCGCCGATATCGTCGAGCGTCCGGAACGACTTGGTCATGCTTCCTCCATCCTGATCTCGTCGCCGACCGCGATCCGGCCGCCGCTTATCACCATTGCGCACGCGCCGCCGCGCCAGTCGGGCGTCATCGCCGCGCGCAGTCCGTCGGCCAGCGCCTCCATCCGTTCGCACGGATCGCATTCGCGCGTAATCTCCAGCACGACATCCGCGCCGATTCGCACACGGACACCGGCGGTCTGCGGCAGGTCGAACCCGTCGACCAGCAGGTTGGCACGTCGCTGTTCCCAGCCAATCGTATGCCCGACCGCGCCCATCACCGCCGCCCAGTCGCCACGCTCGATCAGCGTCACCTGCCGCTTGTAGGGCTTGCCGCGCATCGCACCGCGAAAGTCACCATGGATGCCGCCATCCAGGGTGACCTCGACATGGTCGACCAACTCCATCGGCGCGCGCGACCGGGCGTGGCGCGCGATCCCGAGCAACACCCCAGCCATCGCGCGCCTCCCGCGATTAGCCGAGCTTCGCCATCGCCGACGCGGTGTCGACCATGCGGTTCGAGAAGCCCCATTCATTGTCGTACCAGCTGACGACGCGCACCAGCTTGCCGTCGAGCACCGCCGTCTCAAGGCTGTCGACGGTCGACGAATAGGGCGTGTGAACGATGTCGATCGAGACCAACGGCTCGTCGGAGAAGTGCAGCACGCCCTTCATCGGGCCGTCCGCTGCCGCCTTGAGCAGCGCATTGACCTCATCCTTCGTCGTCTCGCGCCCCGGCATGAAGGTCAGGTCAACCAGGCTGCCGTCCGGCACCGGCACGCGCACTGCCGAACCGTCCAGCTTGCCCTTCAGCTCTGGCAGCACCTCGCCGACCGCGCGCGCCGCGCCGGTCGTGGTCGGGATCATGCTCATCGCCGCGGCGCGCGCACGCCGCAGGTCCGGGTGGATCTGATCGAGGATCTTCTGATCGTTGGTATAGGCGTGGATCGTGGTCATCAGCCCACGCTCGATGCCCAGCGCGTCGTTCAGCACCTTGGCGACCGGTGCAAGGCAGTTGGTCGTGCACGACGCGTTCGACACGATCGTGTGGCCGGCCTCCAGCTTGTCGTGATTCACGCCGTAAACGACGGTGATGTCGACTCCCTTGGCCGGCGCGGAGATCAGCACCTTCTTCGCACCCGCGTCGATATGCTTCTGCGCGCTGGCGCGATCGGTGAAGAAGCCCGTGCATTCCAGCACGATATCGACGCCCAGGTCCTTGTGCGGCAGATTGGCGGGATCGCGCTCGGCGGTGACGCGGATGCGCTTGCCGTCGATCACCATGTCCTGCCCGTCGGCTTCGACGGTGCCAGCGTACTTGCCGTGAACGCTGTCGCGGCTGAACAGCCACGCATTAGACTTGGTGTCGGCCAGATCGTTGATCGCCACCAGCTCCAGCTCGCTGCCGCGCTCCAGCAATGCCCGCGCCACCAGCCGTCCGATGCGCCCGAAGCCGTTGATCGCAACCTTCGTCATCGTCAGTCCTCCGCCAAATCCGTCCAGATGCGGCGGCTTTTGCGCAGGTGGACGCGCACCCGTCAACCGCCCCGCTACAGCGACCGTCCGCCGCGCAAGCTACTTGTCGCGCCGCGTGCGCGATCCTATCGCTTCGCCATTATGGACAATCCCGCGATCGCCCGGCTGGACGCCGCCATCACCCGCGTCGAAAACGCGATCGCCGCGCGGCGCGCCGCCGACGCGTTGCTGGAGCGGCGTCACGCCACGCTGAAGGCGACGATGGCGCAGGCCGTTGCGGCGCTCGACACGATCATTGCCAACGCACCCGAGCCGGAGGTGAAGGGCTGATGGCGATCGTCACGCTGCGCATCGGCGACACAAATTACGATCTGGCCTGCCGGGACGGTGGCGAGGCGCGGTTGCAGGAAGCCGCCGCGTTGATCGATGAACGCTGGGAGATGGCGCGTCGCGCCGCCGGAGCGGGCGGCACCAACCGGCAGATGCTGCTCGCCGCGCTGATGGTCGCCGATGCACTGATCGACGCCCGCAACGCGCCGCCCCCCGAGACGCCGGAGGGTGTGGCGCTCGATGCCTTGTCGGAGCGACTCGAATCGATTGCGGCAGCCCTTGAGCAAACGCTGCCGAGCGCCTAAGTTGGTGATGGCGGGTTCTGCCCGGTACGAGCCTAGAGAAATCCCTGAGGCTATTCATCTTCCATGGGGGTTGTCCCTGCCCGGGTCCTGGCCCGACGCACATGATCCCCACCTGACGTACTGGGCGTCAGTGGATAATCCGGCAAACGACCATGGCGGTCCCGCCACCCGCCCTTCCCCCGGCCGATTGTAAGCTGATGCGCGACAAGACGACCCTGCGCGCCACCGCGCGCGCTGCCCGCACTGCCTTTGTCGCCACTGCGCACCCGCCGATCCGGGTCGATGCGCGGTTCGTGGCCCTTCTTACGCCAGGGATGATCGTGGCGAGCTACATCCCGATCGGCGGCGAGGCCGATCCCACACCGCTGGAACAGGCCGCACTGGCTGCCGGTTGCAAGCTAGCGCTGCCGCATGTCATCGACCGGGCGACGCCGCTGTCGTTCGTGCGCTGGATGCCGGGCAGCACCTTGCAGAACGGGCCGTTCGGATTGCGTCAGCCCGCGAACGACAGCGTGCCGGTCGCGCCGGATCTGGTGCTGACGCCGCTGGTGGGATTCGATCGCGCGCTCAATCGGCTCGGTCAGGGGGCTGGCCATTATGACCGCGCTTTCAGCGCCTTTCCACAAGCGCTACGGATCGGCGTGGCGTGGAGCGTCCAGTTGATCGAGGGACTGACCGCCGATCCGTGGGATGTGCCGCTGCACGCCGTCGCGACCGAAATGGAGTGGATCACCGCATGACACCTTCATGGCGCAAGCCCGCAGGGATGCTCATCATCCTGCTGCTGATCCTCGTGTGGTGCGTCGGCATCGCCTCGCTGTCCGCATCGATCGGACGCTGGCCGGGCGCGGTGCAGTTGCTGTTCTATGTCGTGACCGGGATCATCTGGATCGCGCCGCTTAAACCGCTGCTCCGCTGGATGGAAACCGGTCGCTGGCGCTGAGTTCGGGGCCACTGAGAAGTGGCGCGAGTGACGGGGCTCGAACCCGCGACCTCCGGCGTGACAGGCCGGCGCTCTAACCAACTGAGCTACACCCGCATTCCTGGACGTATCACATGGATCAACCAGGCAATGTGCCTGCAAACCGCATGTTTCGCGTCATCTCGCAACTATACGCCGATCCCGACAAGGATGGCGCGAGTGACGGGGCTCGAACCCGCGACCTCCGGCGTGACAGGCCGGCGCTCTAACCAACTGAGCTACACCCGCTTGTAGAAGCGTGAGGCGCGCCAACTAGGCGGCACGCCCCACCCTGTCAACGACTATCGGCGACTTTTTCGACGACGGCGATCTGCTCCTCCTGGCCGCGCATCAGCGTGCCGTCCTCGAAGAGGAAACCGGCGATGTCGGGGCGGCCCGCGGCGGACAGGATCGTCTGGACGATGATCAGGATCGGCACCGCCAGCAGCGCGCCGACCGTGCCCCACACCCAGCCCCAGAAGCTGATCGAAATGAGGATCATGACCGGATTGATCGTCAGACGGTGCCCGACGATCAGTGGGGTCACGACGTTCGCCTCGATCAGATGCGCGCCGTACATGATCGCGGGCGCCGACAGCGCGGTCCAGACGTCGGAGAAGGTCATCAGCCCGCCGATAGCGAGCAGCAGCGCCGCGACGACCGGCCCGAAATAAGGAACGTAGTTGAGCAGCGTGACAATCCCGCCCCACATCAGCGGGAACGGCATGCCCAGCATGTGGAGCGCGCCCGCCACTACCGCCCCGAGCATGATGTTGATGATCGTGATCGTGCCGAGATACGACGACACCGCGTCGACCATCTCCTGCAACACCCGCGCGGTGGTCATCGCCCCGCCGAAGCTGGCACGGCCGGTGATCATCCGCTCGCGCATCCGTGTCCAGCCCGACAGGAAGAAGAACGCGACGAGGATTGCGTAGAAAGTCTGGACGATTACCGCCGGCGCCGACGTGGCGGCGAGTTCCACGATCGAACTTGGCGGGGCGACAGCGGCGGTAGCCGATGGCTTGACCGGCGTGGTCGCGATCTGACGCAATGTGCGGTTCGCGTAGCGCTCCAGACTTGAATAGAGGTCGAGGATCGGCGCGAGATTCGCCTGGATACGGTGGATGCGGCTGGGCAGAAGCCGGAAAAACTCCGTCGCGGGCACCACGATGGCGGCCAGGGCAACATTCGCGATCACCAGAAAGAGGATCACGCAGAACAAGGCTGCGATAGGCGACGGCAGCCGCCTGCGTTCCAGCCATTCGAGCAACGGGATCAGCGCCAGCGACACGACCAGCGCGATCGCGGTCGGCATGAAGAACTCCGCCCCCGCCTGCAGCGCGAACGGCGTTCCGAGCATCAGCCCGATGCCGGCGGTCAGCGTTAGCCCGGCAAGTAGGCGGTCGCGGCGCATCGGCGGGTCGATCCCCGCCGCGGTCGGCGCCGGGATGAACGGTTCGGCGGGCGAAGGCTGATCGGACATATCCGTCACCTACGGCCATTTACCGTCCGCGGCCAAGCGCCTTCGCGTTACGGTCGATCGTCGCGGTTCCAGGTGCCGGTTTCAAGGTAGAGATAGTCGGGATCGAACTCGCCGAGCCGCGCCAGTCCGTCGTGGTTGGTAATCCGCACCACGCCGCGCGCGAACTCAACCAGCCCGCCCTCGCGCAGCCGCCGCAGCATGCGGTTGACGTGCACGCTGGTGAGGCCCAGCGCCTCGCCAAGATCCTGTTGCGTCAGCGCGAAATCGAATGCGCCCCCGTCCGCGGCACCGACGGCATGGAGCCGGTGATAGGTTTCAAGCAGGAAATGCGCGAGTCGTCCCGCCGCGTCCAACCGACCGATACGGAAAATCCACTCCCGGTGCAGTGCCGCGTCAAGCAGGGTCGAACGCCACAGCAGCCGCGTCAGGTGCGGGTGCTCGGTCAGGATCCTGTCGATCCGCGCATGTGGGATGATCGCGACACGCGCCTCGGTCAGCGTACCGACATCGTGATCGAGCCGGCGCAGCGGGTAGCCGTGCAGGTCCACAAAATCGCCGGTCAGTTGCAGCGCCACCAACTGCCGGAAGCCGTCGCGTGCATCCATGTAGCGACACATCACGCCGTCGAGCAGCAAGGTGCTGTTCGTGACCCGCTCCCCACGACGCGTGACGATGCGGCGCGCCGGCAGGTGCTCGATCCGATCGACCGCGCTTTCCAGCACATCCTTTTCGGCCTGCGTCAATCCGTTGCGGCCACGCCCGCGTAGAAAGTTCTTCGTCACGCGCATCGAAGAGCGAACCCCCATTCCTTGTGAGTGCAGGATTAGGCGGGGAAACGGCGCGGGGACAAGTCTGGCAGCGATCGTCGGAACGGTTCGCCGAAAGGCGATTGCTTTCCCCGACAAGGACACGATAATTCGAAACAACGGTATGCCGAACATCCAGGAGAGCGATCCCTCATGACGTCGCAGAGCATCGAACAGTCGGGACCGATCCGCATCGAGCGGGACGGCGATATCCTCCAAATTACCAGCGATTCGCCGCCCGTGAACGCGCTGGGTGCCGCGGTACGCGACGGTCTGGAGGCCGCGGTGAAGGCCGGTGTCGCGGATTCGAGTATCGCCGCGATCGTGCTCCGCTGCGACGGCCGCACCTTCTTCGCGGGCGCCGACATCAGCGAATTCGGCAAGCCGTTGCAGGGCATTCCGCTGCCGACGCTGGTCGACGTGATCGAGGCGAGCCCCAAGCCGGTGATCGCCGCGATCCACGGCACTGCGCTGGGCGGCGGGTGCGAGGTGGCGCTCGGCTGTCATTACCGTGTCGCCGTGCCCTCGGCGAAGCTGGGGACGCCCGAGGTAAAGCTGGGGCTGCTGCCCGGTGCGGGCGGAACGCAGCGGTTGCCGCGGCTGGTTGGGGTCAAGGCCGCGCTGGAGATGATCGTGCTCGGCAATCCGGTGTCCGCGAAGGCGGCGGCGGACATGGGGCTGATCGACAAGGTGGTCGGCGAGGACACGCTGGCCGCCGACGCATTGGCCTTCGCGCGCGAGGTGGCGGGCAAGCGCCCGATCTCGCGCGTCCGCGACCGTGTCATCGCTCCCGATCCGGCTGCGGTGGAGGCGTTCCGCAAGACGCACGGCCGCAAGCTGCGCGGCTTCGACGCGCCGGCGGCGTGCATCACCTGCGTCGTCGCCGCCACCGAGCAATCGTTCGAGGACGGGCTGGCGGTCGAGCGCGAACAGTTCATGGCGCTGATGAACGGCACGCAATCGGCGGCGCAGCGGCATCTGTTCTTCGCCGAGCGCAAGGCGGCGAAGATCGACGATATCGACCCGGCCACCCCGCTGCGCCCCATCAAGCGCGTCGGCGTGATCGGCGCGGGGACGATGGGCGGCGGGATCGCGATGAACTTCCTGTCGGCGGGCGTGCCCGTCACCATCGTCGAAATGCAGCAGGAGGCGCTCGATCGCGGCACCGGGGTGATGCGGCGCAATTACGAGGCGAGCGCCGCCAAGGGGCGGCTGCCCGCCGATGCGCCCGACAAGGCGATGGCGCTGCTCTCCCCCACCCTGTCGCTCGACGATCTGGCCGATTGCGACCTCATCATCGAGGCGGTCTACGAGGATATGGGCGTCAAGAAGGACATCTTCACGAAGCTCGATGCGATCGCGAAGCCCGGCGCAATCCTCGCGAGCAACACCAGCTACCTCAACATCGACGAGATTGCCGCGGTGACGAAGCGCCCCGGCGACGTGCTGGGAATGCACTTCTTCTCGCCGGCGAACGTCATGAAGTTGCTGGAGGTGGTGCGCGGCAGGCAGACCGCGCCCGATGTGCTGGCGACGGTGATGGCGCTGGCCAAGAAAATCCGCAAGGTGGCGGTGGTCGCGGGCGTGTGCGACGGGTTCATCGGCAACCGGATGCTGATGCCGCGGCAGGTCGAAGCCAACAAACTGTTGATGGAAGGCGCGACCCCCGAGCAGATCGACCGGGTGCATGTCGCGTTCGGTATGCCGATGGGGCCGTTCCAGATGGCCGACCTCGCCGGGGTCGACATCGGCTGGCACCGCGATCCCAGCCGGATCGAGAACATCCGCGACGCGCTCGCCGCCGAAGGCCGCTGGGGGCAGAAGAAGGGCGCGGGCTTCTACGATTATGATGAGAAGCGAAACCCGACTCCCTCGCCGCGCGTGGCGGAGATCATCGACGAATTTCGCGCAAAGGAAGGCGCGACCCCGCGCGACATCAGCGACGAGGAGATCGTCGCGCGCACGCTCTACACGATGGTCAACGAAGGCGCGCTGATCCTGGAGGAAGGCATGGCGCAGCGCGCGTCGGATATCGATGTCGTGTGGGTCTATGGCTATGGCTGGCCGGTCTATCGCGGCGGGCCGATGTTCTGGGCTCAGAGCGAAGGCGTCGACAAGGTGATCGCCGGGCTGGAACGCTATGGCTTCCCGGTCGCCAAGGGACTCAAGACCGGGGAGGCGTTCAAGTGAGCGATCTCGACACCTTCCGCGAAGAGACGCGCGCATGGCTGGAAGAGAATTGCCCGCCCGAGATGCGCGCGCCGATCGTGTCCGAAAAGGATGTGGTGTGGGGCGGACGCGACCAGTCACGGCTGACCGAACCGCAGAAGACGTGGCTCGACCGGATGGCGGCGCGCGGCTGGACGGTGCCCGACTGGCCCAAGGACTATGGCGGCGGCGGGCTGAGCGCGGCGGAGACCAAGGTGCTGCGCGAGGAAATGGCGCGGATCAAGGCGCGCAACCCGCTCAACAGCTTCGGCATCTCGATGCTGGGGCCGGCGCTGCTGAAATACGGTACCGAGGCGCAGAAGCTGGAGCATCTGACGAAGATCGCGCGCGGCGAGATCCGCTGGTGCCAGGGCTATTCGGAGCCCAACGCCGGTTCCGACCTCGCAAGCCTTGCGACCAGTGCCGAGGATGCCGGCGACCATTTCGTCGTCAACGGGCAGAAGGTGTGGACCAGCTATGCCGATCAGGCCGACTGGATCTTTTGTCTGGTGCGGACCGACCGGACGACCAAGCAGGGCGGGATCAGCTTCGTGCTGTTCGACATGGCCTCGCCGGGCGTCTCGACCAAGCCGATCCTGCTCATCAGCGGCTATTCGCCGTTTTGCGAGACGTTCTTCGACGATGTGAAGGTGCCCAAGGCGAATCTGGTCGGCGAGCTGAACAAGGGCTGGGATGTCGCCAAATATCTGCTCGGGCATGAGCGCGAGATGATCTCGGGCATGGGGCTGTCCGGCGGCGGCGATGCGCTGGTGGAAGGCGCATTGGCCACTGTCGGGGTCGATGCCGAGGGGCGGCTGGCCGATCCGCTGCTGCGCGCGCAGATCGCCGCGTACGAGGTGCGCGCGCTGGCGTTCGCGGCGCAGAGCGAGCGGTTCATCGACGAGCTGAAGGCGGGGCACGCGCACCCCGCGCAGCCAAGCATGATGAAATATTACGGCACCGAGCTGAACAAGGCGCGGCATGAGCTGGCGATGGCGGCGGGTGGATCGGACGCGGTCGAGTGGGAGAGCGAGCGCTCGGGCGGCGGGCGCGCGGCGCGGGCGTGGCTGCGGACCAAGGCGAATTCGATCGAGGGCGGAACGAGCGAGATCCAGCTCAACATCGTGGCGAAGCGGATTCTGGAGTTGCCGGGGTGATGGTCATTCCGTCGCCCCTGCGGAGGCAGGGGCCCATGGCTGTCGAGTGGATGAGTGCCGGCGGCCGTTGGTGCGCGCGGGTTGTGTGTCGAATGTATCGGCACACGACAGAGACATGGGCCCCTGCCTTCGCAGGGCGACGGTGGAGGTGGGGCGGTCAGCGTCTTCTAGCGAGAGCGCGCCAACCCTTGTTCGTCGCCCCGGACTTGATCCGGGGCCCCGCTTCTTTTCAGCCGCAGTGAAGAAGGAAGAAGCGGTATCTCGGGTCAAGCCCGGGATGACGTGAATACAGAGGATAGAGCCCTGCCACATGGGCCTGAACGGAGGGATGCGATGCCGCTTTTCCTGAATGACGAACAGACGATGCTGCGTGACACCGCGCGCGATTTCGTGAGCGAGAATGCGCCCGTCGCGCATCTGCGCCGGCTGCGCGACAGCGACGACGCGACCGGCTTCGATCGCGCGCTGTGGAAGCAGTTCGCGGAGATGGGGTTCACCGGCATCCTGATCGGCGAGGATGCGGGCGGGCTGGGGCTCGGGCATGTCGAGGCCGGGGTCGTTCTGGAGGAAATCGGGCGCAACCTGTCGCCCTCGCCGTTCCTGTCCACCGCAGTCGCGGCGGTCGCGGCGCTTGACGGCACCGCGCAGGCGGCGCGCTGGTTTCCCGCCATCCTGTCTGGCGACACGGTCGCGGCACTGGCGGTCGACGAAGGACCGAAGCACCGCGACCGGATCGCGATGCGCGCGGAGCGGGCCGGTAACGGCTTCCGGCTGAGCGGTGCCAAGCAGTTCGTGACGCATGGCCATGTCGCCGACCTGCTGATCGTCGCGGCGCGCACCGCCGGGAGCGACGAGGAGGCCGAGGGCGTGACCTTGTTCGCGGTGCCCCCCGACGCCGCCGGGCTCACCGCGACCCCAGAGCGGCTCGCCGACAGCAGCATCGCCGCGCGGCTGACGTTCGAGGGCGTGGCGGTCGACGCGGATGCGGTGATCGGTGAAGTCGACGCCGGGCGCGCGCCGCTCGACCGGCTGTTGCGCGCCGGGCGGACCGGAGCGTCGGCGGAGCTGCTCGGCGTCGGCGGTGGCGCGATGGACATGACGGTCGGGTATCTGAAGCAGCGCAAGCAGTTCGGCACGCTGATCGGCAGCTTCCAGGCGCTCCAGCATCGCGCCGCGCATCTCTATGCCGAGCTGGAAGTGGCGCGCGCCGCAGTGCTCAAGGCGCAGCAACTGCTCGACGCCAGCGATACGGCGGCGGATCAGGCGGTGTCGGTCGCCAAGGCGATGACGGGGCTTGCCACGACGCTGTCGGTGCAGGAAGGCGTTCAGATGCACGGCGGAATCGGGATGACCGACGAATATGACATCGGCTTCTTCATGAAGCGCGCGCGGGTGCTCGCCGAAATGTTCGGCGACACGAACTTCCACGCTGATCGCGTGGCGCGCGGGCGCGGCTATTGAGCGACGCGCCCTCCCCCGCCGCGTTGGTGGCCGATCTGGTCGATCTGCTCGACGTCGAGGAGATCGACACCGATCTGTATCGCGGACGGCGCTCGACCGGCGGGGTCGGGCGCGTGTTCGGCGGTCAGGTGATCGCGCAAGCGTTGCAGGCGGCGCAGCGCTCGGCGGGCGAGACCGACAAGGTTGCGCATTCGCTCCACGCCTATTTCATGCGCGCGGGGTCGGAGGAGCATCCGATCATTTACCGCGTGGTGCGCGATTTCGAGGGGCGCAGCTTCGCGACGCGGCGCGTGATCGCGATGCAGAAGGGCACGCCGATCCTCAACATGGCCGCCTCGTTCCAGCGCCCTGAAGAGGGGTTGTCGCATCAGGACGCGATGCCCGACGTGCCGCCACCGGAGGCGTTGCAGGACGAACAGACGTTGCGCGCGGCGGTGGCGGACAGGATCCCGCCGCAGCTTCGCGAACAGTTGCTGCGACCGCGCGCGATCGAATATCGCCCGGTGACCCCGAGGCACTGGACCGAGCCGACCCCTGCCCCGCCGGTGCATCATTACTGGTTTCGCGCGGTGGCGCCGGTCGGCGACGATCCGGCGATGCACCGGGCGGTGCTCGCCTACGCCAGCGACATGATGCTGCTGGGGACGTGCATGTTGCCGCACGGCGTGACGTGGATCACGCCGGGGATGCAGACCGCCAGCCTCGACCACGCCTTGTGGCTACATGAGCCGGCGCGGACCGACGACTGGCTGCTGTACACGATGGACAGCCCGTGGGCGGGGCACGGCCGCGGCATGAACCGCGGCCGGATCTTCACCGCCGACGGGCGGCTGGTGGCGAGCGTCGCGCAGGAGGGGCTGGTGCGGATGCGCGAGCAACGCTGACTTCAGCCCGGTTCGTGGATCGGGCAGCGGTTGACGCGCTGGCGGTAGTCGGCGGAGTGGCGGTAGGTGTCGCGGCGCGCGCGGTTGATGTTGCCAAGCGGCTGGTGCGCGGCAAGGCCGGTCCAGATACTGAAGCGCGTCTGTTCGTCGACCTGCTCGACGCGCGTGTCGTCCCAGCTATCCTGTGCGGCGGTACGGAGCGTGGCGACGCGGACGAACGGGGCTTCGGCTTCGTCCCATTCGACGGTGGCGTCCTCGACCGGCTGGCGCGTCAGATCGCGGGCGAGCTGGACGCGGAACTCCCATTCGCCCGCGATCGAGCGTAGCTCGGCGCGGACGGTGTGGCGGATCGCGTCGCGGTCGTCGGCGGTGTCGATGATCGCGCCGGTGCGCTCCTTCAGGCCCGGCGCGACGGGCGCGAGGCTGAACTTGGCGATGTGGTCGCCGTAGCGGAACGGCGTGGCGCTGTAATAGGTCTCGCCGACCGGATCGACGTTGGGTGCGCCGCCGAGCGACTTGATCGTCGCGCTCTCGATGCCGACGGCACCCAGCGCGCTGCTGACGCCGCGCAGCACGGCGGACAGCGCCTTCTTGCCGCCTTCCGCCTTGTCGGTGGTGCGCGCCAGCAGCTTGAGGTTGCCGAGGAACTTCTCCGCCGTCTTCGCCATGAAGACGGGGGCGTTGACCATGACGAAGTCCTGCGATCGCCCCTCGGCACCCGGCAACCGCTCGCCATCGACGTCGAAGACCTTGATCGCGAGCCCGCGGGGCAACGAGATCGCGTCGTCGAGGATGTCCCCGGGGTTGGTGGAGAAACGCATCAGCACCTTGTGCTCGCCGGGTGTGGCGAACAGGCCCTGCGCCAGCTCGGGCGGCAGGTCGGCGTCGATCGTCAGCGTGCCTTCGAGGATCGCGTGCGCCTTGGCATGGACCGCGCGAACGGCGTGGCCGTAATCCTCGGCGGTGGTGTCGAGGACGATGTCGAATTGTTCATTGAGCTGGGCGATCGTTGACGCCTCGTCGGGCTGACGCTGCTCGATGTCGGGGGTGTAGCGGACGGGGGCGGGCATCGGGCAACTCTCCTGTGGATGGAGGGTCAACACAGGTTAGCGAACAGCGTTCCGCTAGACGGCGGTCTTGCCGTAATCCTGTCGCGTCACCGGGTGGCTCGACGACAGGCCACCGTCCGCGGCGAGCGCCTGACCGTTGACGTAGCTGGCGTCATCGCTGGCGAGGAACAGCGCCACGCGCGCCAGCTCCTCCGCTTTCGCGCCGCGACGCAGCGGGTTGAGGCGGCCGAGGCGGTCGATCTTTCCGGCGTCGCGGGCGTAATCGAAGGTCGGCTGCGTCATGCCGGTTTCTGTCAACCCCGGGCAGAGCGCGTTCACGCGGACGCCCGAGCCGGACAATTGCTGCGCGGCGGTCGTCGCAAGGTTGATGACACCGGCCTTGGACGCCGAATAAGCCGGCGAGCCCGCTCCCGAGCGCAGCCCGGCGACGCTGGCGGTCAGCACGATCGCGCCGCCGCCGCGTGCGGCGATTTGCGGTGCAGCGTGCTTTACCGCCAGCCACGGGCCGATCAGATTGACGCGCAGCACCTCGGCGAACAGCGCGATATCGGTGTCGAAGATGTTCGCCATTCCGCCCGAGATGCCGGCGTTGGCGAACATCACGTCGAGGCCGCCGAAGCGATCGACCGAGAGCGCGACGGTGCGTGCAACGTCACCTTCATTGCCCGCATCCATGCGGATCGCCGCCGCCACGCCGCCGGCGGCGGTGATCGCTTGCGCCGTCTCCTCCGCCCGGTCGGTCAGGTCGGCGACGACCACCTGCCCGCCCTCGGCGGCGAACAGCAATGCCGCCGCGCGACCGATCCCCGAGCCCGCGCCGGTGACGACGACCGACTTGCCCGCGAAGCGCATCACGCCCCCGCCCTTTGCGCGAAATGCCAGGCGGCATCGACCAGCCCGCCCATCCGTGCCGCCGTCTCGTGCGCGCGCGGGTTGGCGGCGGTGCCGGTGACGATGCGCTTCTTGATGCCCTGCACGATGCCGGCGAGGCGGAAGAGGTTGAACGCGAAGTACCAGTCGAGCGCGATCGGCGCGCTGCGCTGCGTGCGCGCGCAATAGCGTTCCAGCATCTCCGTCATTTCGGGAATTCCGGTGACGGGGCCGGTGCGGCCGAGCACGCCCGATCGGCCCTCCGGCTCGGTGACCCAGCTCATCAGGAAATAGGTGAGGTCCGCAACCGGATCGCCGAGCGTCGACAATTCCCAGTCGAGCACCGCCGCGACGCGCGGCTCGGTGCCGGGCGCAAAGCGGAGATTGTCGACGCGGTAATCGCCGTGAACGATGCTGGTCCGCTCCTGCGCCGGCACGGTGCGCGGCAGGAAGTCGATCAGCCGTTCCATCGCCGGCATCGGCTCGGTCTCCGCGCCGCGATATTGCTTCGTCCAGCGCGCGACCTGCCGCTCGAAATAATTGCCGGGTCGCCCGTAATCCTCCAGCCCGATCGCGACGTGATCGGTGTTGTGGAGATCGGCGAGCGTGTCGATCATGGCCTCGTAATGCGCGCGGCGCTGATCGGGGGCGAGATCGGGCATCGTGCCGTCCCAGATCGTCCGCCCCTCGACCATCGCCATCACGTAGAAGGCCGAGCCGATCACATCGTCATCCATGCACAGCCCATAGGGACGCGGCACCGGAAAGCCGGTCGGGTGAAGCGCGGCGATCACGCGATATTCGCGGTCAACCTGATGCGCGGACGGCAGCAGCGCGCCGACCGGCTTGCGGCGCAGCACATAGCTGCCGTTCTCGGTGTCGAGGCGATAGGTAGGGTTGGATTGCCCCCCCTCAAGCCGTTGCTCCCTGGTAATCGCCCCGGCACCGGGGACATGCGCGGCCAGCCACGCGCCGAGCCGCGCGGTGTCGAGGTCGCTCATGCGTATTTGCCGAACTCGTGCCGCGCGATCGCGCGCGCATGCACCTCGTCGGGACCGTCGGCGAAGCGCAGCGTCCGCATCGACGCCCAGGCGTGCGCGAGGTCAAAGTCGCCCGACACACCCGCGCCGCCATGCGCCTGAACCGCATCGTCGAGGATGCGCAGCGCCATGTTGGGCGCCTGCACCTTGATCATCGCGATTTCCTGTTGCGCGGCCTTGTTGCCGGCCTTGTCCATCATGTCGGCAGCCTTGAGGCAGAGCAGCCGCGTCATCTCGATGTCGATCCGCGCGCGCGCGATCCGCTCCTCCCAGACGCTATGGTCGGCGATGCGCTTGCCGAACGCGGTGCGGGTGACGAGCCGGCGCGCCATCGCCTCAATCGCCGCCTCCGCGACACCGATCGTGCGCATGCAATGGTGGATGCGCCCCGGCCCGAGCCGCCCCTGCGCGATCTCGAACCCCCTGCCCTCGCCGAGCAGGATGTTCTCGACCGGCACGCGCACGTCGGTGAAGCTGACCTCGCCATGGCCGTGCGGGGCGTGATCGTAGCCATAGACCGACAGCATGCGTTCGATCCGCACGCCCGGCGTGTCGAGCGGAACCAGCACCATGCTCTGCTGCTTGTGCCGCGCCGCGCCGGTGTCGGTCTTGCCCATCAGGATGCCGACCCGACAGCGTGGGTCGCCAATCCCGGACGACCACCATTTCCGGCCGTTGATGACATAATGATCGCCGTCACGGTCGATGCGCGTCTCGATGTTCGTTGCGTCGGAGGAGGCGACGGCGGGTTCGGTCATCAGGAAGACCGAGCGGATCTCGCCGTTCATCAGCGGACGCAGCCACGCTTCCTTCTGCGCCAGCGTGCCGTAACGATGCAGCACCTCCATATTGCCGGTGTCGGGGGCCGAGCAATTGAAACACTCGCTCGCCCAGTCGATCCGCCCCATTTCCTCGGCACATAGTGCGTATTCGAGGTTCGAGAGCTGCGTGCCCTCGAACGCGAACGTATCGTCGACATGGGTCTGACCCGAATGGGGCGGCATGAAGAAATTCCACAGCCCGGCAGCCTTCGCGCACGCCTTCATATCCTCAATGACGGGGAGCACCTTCCACCGATCGCCGTCGTGATGCTGGTGGTCATGCTCGGCGCGGCGCGGCGCGATCTCGCGGGCGATGAAATCGCGTACCCGATCGCGGAAATGCGTCTCGCGCTCGCTCAGGGTGAAATCCACCGCGCTTCCTCTCCATGACTGTCGGCGACGCGGTGTAAGCCATACCCGATGTTCGGTAAAGTCGCCGATCACGTGATCCGCGCTCTAGGTGAAAAAGGACTGCATCTTCGAAACGAGCCATGCTAACGCTACGTCATGGGGGACATCCGTACCGAAGACACCGGCAGCACGCGGCGCTTTCGCGAGAAACGTCAGGCGATCCTCGCTGCCGCCGCTGACGCGATCAACGAACAGAGCGCGAAAGGCATGACCTTCGCCGATGTCGCGCGCCGCGTCGGGCTGAACACGACCAGCGTAACCTATTACTTCAAGCGCAAGGAGGATTTGGCCGCCGCCGCCTTCGAGCAGACGCTCGACAGCCTGATGGCGATGCTCGACGAGGCCGCGCGCGAGCCGACCCCGCAAGAGCGGGTCGCGCGGATGGTGACGCTCAACGTCGAGCGGCTGATGCGGATCGAGCGCGGCGAGGAACGCGCACTGGCGGTGCTGTCGGACCTGCGCGCAATGGACGAGCCGATGCGCGCGACGTTGATGAACCGTTGGCGCGAGGTGTTCCGGCGGACGCGCGCGCTTTGGGGCAGCGGACTTTCGCGTACGGCGACCGATCTGGCCGGCGCACGTGCGCATGTGCTGCTGGAGAACATCTTCTGGCTGCCGTTGTGGCTGCCGCGTTATGAGATCGATCAGTATCCGCGCGCGGCGGCGCGGCTGATCGCCTTGCTGCGCGACGGGCTGGCGGTGGATGGTGCCGGCTGGACGCCAGCCCCGGTAGCCTTGCCGCACGACGATCCGGTGCCGGGACGCGAGGCGTTCCTGCTGGCCGCGACACGGCTCATCAACGAACTCGGCTATCGTGGTGCGTCAGTGCAGCGGATCGCGTCGGAGCTGAACGTCACCAAGGGCAGCTTCTACCACCATCTTGATGCCAAGGACGATCTGGTCGTCGCCTGTTATCGCCGCAGCTTCGACACGATCGCGGCGACGCAGCGGCTCGCCGACGAACGCGGGGGCACATACTGGCAGCGGCTGTGCGACACGGTCGCGACGCTGGTTGCGGTGCAATTCTCGCAGCGCGAATCGCTGCTGCGCACCACTGCACTGAGCGGGCTGCCCGCGGGCGAGCGGCAGCAGATGATCGACCGCTCGACACGGATCGCGCGGCGCTTCGCGGGAACGATCATGGACGGGATCGCCGAGGGCACGGTGCGACCGGCCGACAGCCTGATCGCGTCGCAGGCGCTGATGGGGATGCTCAACGCCGCGTTCGACATGCGCAAATGGGCGTGGAGCATGGAGCGCGACCGCGCGATCCATTTCTATGCCTCGACGCTGATGTTCGGAATGTTCGACGACCGCGCACTGGCGGAGTGACAGCCTCGCGGCGCATACCACGTCCGGGCTGAGCCTGTCGAAGCACGCCCCGGAACAGGCTCTTCGGCAAGCTCAGGACGAACGGTGGTGGTGGACCGCTATCGTCCTCAAACCGGCGTGCCGAGCGCCTGCACCCGCGCCATGATCGCGACCTGATTGTGCGGACCGCGCCGGCGGGTGAATTCACGCACCGAGCAGCCGAGGAACAGATGGCTGTCGCGCAGGAAGTGCGACCGGTCCCAATAGCCTGCCGCCTCCAGCGCCGCCGGCCCCGCTTCGGGCTCGGTCAGCACCGTGGTCACCGCGCGCAGGAACCGGGTGCGGCGGAGCAACAGCTTGGGCGTGAAACCGAAGTTGAAGCGCGTCATCGCCGCCAGCGCGCGCGGCGACATGTCGAGCGCCTCGGCGACTGTCTCGATCCGCGTCGTGGCGGGATCACGCAGCAATTCGCACAGGATCTCGATGCGCGGGTCGGCAGGCGGGCGGCGATCGAGCCGCGCCTCCAGCCACGCCTCGAACACGGCGGCGAACGGCTGATCACCCTCCAGCGCCTCGCGCAGCATCGTCGCGCCGGCATCGATCTCGTCGAGTGCGATCACGCGATTGGCGTAGCGCGAGACGTCGCCGCCGAAGATCTGCGCCCAGCCGAGCGGGAGCAGCCCGACGCCGACCAGTTCGCCCCCATGACAGGTAAGATAGCCCGCGTAGCTGGTCGGCCCCGTCAGCGCGACCGGCGGCATCGGATCGATCAGGCGGCTGCCGATCCTCAGCGACCAGGACGGGCTGTTGTGCAGCGACACGCGGATCGTCGCCACGCTCGGGAAGAAAGCGTCGCGCAGCTCACGCGTCGGGCTGACCGGTGCGGCAAAACGATGATAGCCGGTGACATAACGCCTCAGCCGTTCCCCGGGAGGAACATAGCGCACATCGACCATCGCCGGCCCACTGTCTTTCCCCGTCACGTCGCCCCCCAGCAACTTCTTAATGCGGCTTCATAATCTTTTGTTGCGGCGCTGCAAGCATGTGTCGCTTTTCAGCATCGTTTCACCGGCTTTTTAGGGAACGGACCGAAACATCAGCGCGATGTGCCAGACACCTGCCGATCGTAGAGGAGCGAAAGACGATGATCGACCTTCATTACTGGCCGACCCCGAACGGACACAAGGTTCTCATCTTCCTTGAGGAAGCCGGCCTCGAATATCGGATCCACCCCGTCAACATCGGCACGGGCGAACAATTCCGGCCCGACTTCCTGAAAATCTCGCCCAACAACCGGATGCCGGCGATCGTCGACAACGACCCCAGCGATGGCGGCGCACCGATCAGCGTGTTCGAGAGTGGCGCGATCCTGCTGTATCTGGCGCACAAGACCAGGCAGTTCGGCGGACGCGATCCGCGCGCGCATGTCGACGTGCTGCAATGGTTGATGTGGCAGATGGGCGGGCTTGGCCCGATGCTGGGGCAGAACCATCATTTCACGCGCTTCGCCCCTGAGAAGGTGCCCTATGCGATCGATCGCTACGTCAAGGAGACGACGCGGCTGTACGGCGTGCTCGACCGCCAGCTCGAAGGGCGGACGTTCGTGACTGGCGAGGACTTCACCGTCGCCGACATGGCGTGTCATCCGTGGATCCTCCCTGACGCGCAGGGACAGGATATCGCCAGCTTCCCCAATGTCGCGCGCTGGCATGCGGCAGTCGCAGCGCGTCCGGCGGTGGCGCGCGCCTACGAGCGCGGGAAGGCGGTCGCGCCGCCAAAGTAACCTGGTGCGCCCGGCGTTGATACAAGTCGCGACAGTTTCACCCGTTGCCCGACATTTTCGCGCGACGCCCCGGCCGCACAAGATGGACGTCGGGGCGCCGGGCGCTCGTTGGGCACGAAGGGGAAAGACGATGAAGACGTGGATCACCGCTGCCGCGCTGGGCGCCGCGATGCTGGGCGGGCTGGGTGCCGCCGGCGTTCAGGCGCAGACCCCGCAGTCCGCGCCGACGCAGGCGCCCGATGGCGATGGCGATGGCAACGGCGTGGTCACACGCGAGGAAGCCGCAGCCGACGCGGACCGGCGGTTTATCGCGATGGACACCAATCATGACGGCAAGCTGACCCGCGACGAACGGCGCGCGTGGCGCGAGCAACGCCGCGGGCCGCCCCCGCGCGAGCGCGGCAACAATGGCCGTCGCGATGTCGATCAGACGCAGGCCGCGTTCCGCGACCATGCGCTCAAGCGCTTCGACCGGATCGACACGAACCGCGACGGTCAGATCGACGCCAAGGAGCGCGACGCGATGATGATGCTGATGCGGTCGCGCCGGATCGGCCATGATCGACCGCACGATGGGCAGATGCCGCCCGCCGGCCCTGCTGCACCCGCCGGCTAAGCCCTTTCCGCATGGCGACGATTGTGTCAGGTGCCGTGACCATGGGCGAGATGCCGCACCTCCTGCTGGTCGACGACGAGCGGTCGATCCGCGAGCCGTTGGCCAGCTATCTGACCAAGCAGGGCTTTCGCGTCACCCAGGCGGGGGACGCGGAAGCGGCGCGCACGCGGCTGGCGGCCTATGCGATCGATCTGATCGTGCTCGACATCATGATGCCGGGCGAGGACGGGCTGTCGCTGTGCCGCCACGTCCGCGCGACCGGCGAAACGCCGGTGATCCTGCTGACCGCGAAGAGCGAGGAAACCGATCGCATCGTCGGGCTGGAGATGGGGGCGGACGATTATGTCGTGAAGCCCTTTTCCCCGCGCGAGCTGGCGGCGCGGATCAAGACCGTGCTGCGGCGTACCGCCGGCGGCGGCGGCGTACGGCATCATGCGCCGGAGAGCGGCTCCTATGCCTTCGCCGGCTGGGTGCTGAAAACCGGCGAGCGCGCGCTGATCGATCGCGAGGGCGTATCGGTGCCGCTGTCGACCGGCGAGTACAACCTCCTGCTCGCACTGGTGCAGCGTCCGCGACAGGTGCTGACGCGCGATCAGTTGCTGGATCTCACACAGGGGCGCGAGGCAGCCGCCTTCGACCGCGCGATCGACAATCAGGTCAGCCGGCTGCGCCGCAAGATCGAACCTGATCCCAAGAACCCGGAGATCATCAAGACGGTGTGGGGCGGCGGCTATGCGCTGTCGACAGACGTGACGCGGCTGTGAAGCTGCGGATGCCATGGCCGCGCAGTCTGGCGGGGCAGATGGCGTTGCTGGTCGCGCTGGCGCTTTTCATGGCGCAGGCGATCAACCTCGCGCTGCTGCTCCGCGAACGCGGTGCGGTGCGGATGGCGCAGATCACACGCCCCGCCGCCTACCGGATCGCCGATGCGCTCGATCAGGAAGCCGGCGGACGCCCGGTGGTCGCCGATCGTGGCCGCGTGCGGCTGGTGCCGCAGAACCCGATCACGCGCGCGATGGTCGCGCAGCCGGCGGTGGCGCGCGAATTGACGAGCCAGCTTGCCGACATGGGCGTGCGCGTCGCGGCGGTCGACGTCGCGATTGCCAAGCCATGGCAATATCGCGTGCCGCTCAGCCGTTTCGAGCGGCGGATGGCGGCGCGGGCGGCGCAGGAGGACGGTCCGCGCGACTCGATCGTCATCGCGGTCAGGCGGACGGACGGGCGCTGGATGGCACTGGCGGGCGGGTTGCCGCGTGAGGACCTGCGGCTGTTCTGGCGGCTGCTCGGGCAGACGCTGATTCTGTATGTCGTTGTGCTGGTGCCGGTGCTGTGGGTGGCGCGGCGTATCTCGCGTCCGCTTCGCGAGCTGGCGGCGGCGGCGCGCGGCTATTCGCCGACAGCGAAGCCCGAGCCGCTCGAAGAGAGTGGCCCGCCCGACGTGCGCGCGGTGATCGCGGCGTTCAACGCGTTGCGGCTGCGCGTCACCGCGATGCTCGATGAAAAAGATCGGATGCTCGGCGCGATCGGGCACGACCTGCGCACCCCGCTGGCCGCGCTGCGCGTGCGGATCGAATCGGTCGAGGACGATCAGGACCGCTTGCGAATGGCGGACACGATCGCAGAGATGAATCGCACGCTCGACGACATCCTGTCGCTGGCGCGGCTGGGGCGCCCGAGCGAGCCGGAAACCGAGGTCGATCTCGCCGCACTGGTCGATGCGGTGGTCGAGGACTTCCGCGATCTGGGCGAGGCGGTGACGTTCGAGGAGGCGGATCGATTGCGGATGCGGCTGCGCCCGTCACTGATCCGGCGTGCGGTGCGCAACCTGATTGAGAATGCGGTGAAATATGCGGGCGCGGCGGAAGTGTCGCTGGCGTCGGATGCGCGGATGGCGTCGATCATGGTCGCGGATCGTGGGCCGGGGATCCCGCCCGAGCGGCTGGATCAGGTGTTCGATCCGTTCTTCCGACTGGAAAGCTCGCGCAACCGGCATACCGGCGGGATCGGGCTGGGCCTCGCGCTGGCGCGGGCAATCATCGAGGAAGCCGGCGGGCGGATCGTGCTGGGTGCGCGCGAGGGCGGCGGGCTGGTGGCAACAATTACCTTGCCGCGGGGATGATCGTAGGTGAACCGTTCGTGCTGAGGAGGCACTGAGCCTGTCAGCCTCTCCTCAGGACGAGCGGAGGTTGCAAAAGCTGCCTTACCGCAGCGCCTGCGCCACCATCTTGTGCAGCTTGTTGTGGAGCGCGTCGTTCGCCGCAAGGAACTCGTTCCGCTCCAGCGCGCGGTCGCCACCACGGAAATCGGTGACATAGCCGCCGGCTTCCTTGACCAGCAGCATCCCCGCCGCGACGTCCCACAGCTTCAGGTCGCTTTCCCAATAGCCGTCGAACCGCCCGGCGGCGACCCATGCAAGGTCAAGCGCCGCCGCGCCGAGCCGGCGGATGCCCGCGACCTGTGGCGCGACCGCGCCAAAGATGCGCGTCCATTGCACGAAATCGCCATGTCCCATGAACGGGATGCCGGTCGCGATCAGCGCCTCGGACGGCTCACGCCGCGACGACACGCGCAACCGCTGGTCCTGCAGCCACGCGCCGCGGCCCTTTTCGGCCCAGAAGCTTTCGTCGGTCAGCGGTTGGTAGACGAGCGCGGTCGTGATCTCGCGCTTGCCGTTCGGCATCGGCTCCTCGACCGCGATCGAGATGCAGAAATGCGGGATGCCGTGCAGGAAGTTCGACGTGCCGTCGAGCGGATCGATGATGAAGCGCGGCTTGTTCGGATCGCCCTCGATCGTCCCGCCTTCTTCCATGACGAAGCCCCAGTCGGGGCGCGCCTTCGACAGTTCGTCGTACAGCGTCCGCTCGCAGCGCTGGTCGGCCTGGCTGACGAAATCGGCCGGCCCCTTGCGGCTGACCTGCAGGTGCTGGACCTCGTTGAAGTCGCGACGCAGCCGCGGCGCGGCCTTGCGTGCCGCGCGCTCGATGACGGTGAACAGACCGGAATGGGATGGCATTTTTCTAACTCCCCCCTCCCTTTCAAGGGAGGGATAATCGGGTCGAAATGCCCCCGGCATTTCTAATCCATGCGGGGCATGGATTACCCGATGATGGGTGGGTAGTGTCCGGGTGGTACGGTTTCCGCTTTGGGTGCGGCTGCCGTATTACGAGCAAGCTACCCACCCCCGGCCCCTCCCTTGAAGGGAGGGGGATAAGTTCAGTCCGCGCGCCGGACGTACGTCTGCTCGTACACGTCCACGACGATCCGCACGCCGCTGGCGATATGCGGCGGCACCATCACGCGCACCCCATTGTCGAGGATCGCGGGCTTGTAGCTCGACGAGGCGGTCTGCCCCTTCACCACCGCATCGGCCTCGACGATCGTCGCCTCGATCGTGTCGGGCAGCTGCACACTGATCGGCTCTTCGTCATGGAGTTCCATGACGACATCCATGCCGTCCTGCAGGAAGGCGGCGGCGTCGCCGAGCAGGTCGCGCGGCAGCGTCACCTGATCGTAGGTTTCCTTGTCCATGAAAACCAGCCCGTCGCCTTCGGCGAACAGGAACTGGAAGTCCTTGGTGTCGAGGCGGACGCGCTCGACCGTCTCGGCGGAGCGGAAGCGGACGTTGTTCTTGCGGCCGTCGCGCAGGTTCTTCAACTCGACCTGCATGTACGCGCCGCCCTTGCCGGGTTGCGTGTGCTGGATCTTGACCGCGCGCCAGATGCCGCCTTCGTACTCGATGATATTGCCGGGACGGATGTCCACGCCGCTGATCTTCATGGGGCTTCGCCTGTGTAAAAAGAGCCGCGGCGCCGGCGGTAATCCGCGGGCGCCGATTGCGGCGGCTTAGCGCTTGGCGCGCAGTTCGGCAAGAAGCGGAAAGGGATCCACCGCTTCGCCCTCTGACCAGCCCTGTGCCGGCGTGGTGCGCAACACCGAGAAATGCAGGTGCGGCGCGGCGGCGTCGGCGTTGCCGGTCGCGCCGACCGTCGCGATCGGCTCGCCGCGCCGGATCACTTGCCCCTCGGTCAGCCCGTCGCGATAGCCGTCGAGATGCGCGTAATAGTACATGGTCGCGCCGTCGGTCGAGCGGATGTAGATCGTGCGGCCGCCTGCCGCGCTGTCGAACAATTTGTCGACGCGACCATCGGCGGCGGCGAGCACCGGCGTGCCGCGCGGTGCCATGATGTCGATCGCCTCGTGATGACGCGCGCCGCCGTCACGCGGCTGGCCGAAGGTGTCGACCAACGCGTCGCGGGTCACGCCTGCTACCGGCACCAGCAACTGCCCGCCGCCCGCCGCCGGCGGAGCGGATGCGTCTGGCAACGAGGTTGGCGTGGCGACCGGCGCGCGCGAACCGATCGACACCATCGACGCGAACCCCGCCCCAAGCAGCAGGATGATCGCGAGGATCGACCAGCCGAGCTTCGTCATGTCAGGCCTGGAACAGCACCGGGGTTCCCCCCTTCACCATCAACGCGACGCGTGCCGCATCCCAGTTGGTCAGGCGGACGCAACCGTTCGACTGCGCGCGGCCAATCTGCTCGGGCTCGCTGGTACCGTGGATGCCGTAATGTTCCTTGCTCAGGTCGATCCACACGACGCCGACCGGATTGTTCGGGCCAGGCGGGATGATCTGCGCCTGCTTGCTGTCGGGGACGCCCTTGAGGATCTTCGGGTTCATCTTCCAGTCGGGATTGGGCGAGACGTGCAGCACCTTCCAGTTGCCGAGCGGCAGCGGGTCACGCGACGAGCCGATCGTCGCAGTATATTGCGCGACCAGATGCCCGTTGCCGTCGAGGACGCGCAGAATGCCGTCCGACTTGTCGACGACGATCTTCGCGGCCTTCGGCACCGCCGCCTCGACGTTGAGCGAGGCAAGCGTCGCGCGCCATGCCGGAGTCGCGTCGGCCGGATAGGCGCGCGAGGTCGGAAAGGTGTTGGGCACGGTAATCTTGGAGCCGACCCCGATCGTGGTGACGCCGGGGTTCAGCTCGGCGAGCACCTTGGGCGTGGTGTGGAATCGCTCGGCGAGCTTTTCGAGCGGACGGCTGTAGGCCATCGCCGGCAGCTTCGCCTTCTCCGCGTAGTCATCCGGCATCTGCGGCACATAAGGGCCACGCATCGCGGCAGCGTCGAGCGTCACCTGCATCGTCGGCTGGACGTTGCCGAAGCGGCGCAATGCGTCGAGCGTGGCGGTATCGGGTTTGCCGGTCACGCGCAGGCCGCGGCTTTCCTGAAAGCCTTTCAGCGCGTTGGTCAGCGACTGGCCGCCGCGCCCGTCGATGACGCCGGGGCCGAAGCCGAGCTTGTCGAGCACGACCTGCATCCGCAACACCGCCGGGTCGAGCGGCGGAGTCGCGCCGTTCTGCGCCGGGGCGGCGGCGGTGAGCGTCAGGGCGATCGCGCTCGCAAGAGCTGGGACGACGACGGGGGCGATACGCTTCACGGGCACCTCTCGTATTTCGATGCCGTAACAACGCATGTTGGGGCGTGCGGGTCCGTCAGCCCTTCAACACCGCGTCGAAGGCGCGGATCGCCGCCGCCTCTTCCCCGCCCCACACCGCATGGCTGGCGGCAATGAAGTCCGCGCCGGCGGCGATCAGCGGCGCGGCATTCTCGGGGGTGATCCCGCCGATCGCGACCGAGGGCAGCTCGAACAGTGCGTGCCACCACGACAGGATCACCGGCTCCGGACGATGCTTCACGTCCTTGGTCGTGGTCGGATAGAAGCTGCCGAACGCGACATAATCCGCGCCCGCCTCTCCGGCCTCCATCGCGAGGTGGCGGCTGTCGTGACAGGTGACGCCGATCTGCACCGACGGACCGAGTGCGTCACGCGCCTCGCGCGCATCGCCGTCCTCCTGCCCGAGATGCACGCCGTCCGCGCCGAGCCGCTTGGCGAGGCTGACCGAATCGTTGACGATGAACGCCACCTCGCGGTCGGCGCAGATGCGCTGGAGCGGCTCGGCGAGGCGGGCGGCGGTGTGCTGGTCCACGTCCTTGACGCGGAACTGGAAGGCGGCGACCGGGCCGGCGTCAAGCGCGTTCTTCAGGCGATCGGGAAAGCCGCCGGTCACGTCGAGCGGCGAGATCAGGTACAGCTGGCAGGGCGGACGGCGATCGTCGCGCTTGAAGTTGGCGCCGAAATCGGGATCGAGCGGGCCGAGCGGATCTTCAGTCATGGGGGGCGCGTAGCGGGTTTGGCGGGGTGGTGGAAGGCATAAGCCCTCTCCCCTCCGGGGAGTTCCGGGTCGAATGTGCCCCCGGCACATTCTCGACATCGCGGGGGCGATGTCGACCCGGAACTGATTGGGTGAGGGGCTGCCGCGGGCAATCCGGTTTGTTGGGGCGGCCTCCACTCCTCGCGCTCGCCGCGAGCGCACAGTGCCTCACTGCCCCTCACCCCGGCCCTCTCCCCGCAGGGGAGAGGGAGTGAGTCGCCTTATGCCTCGCCCTTGTAGATCGACACCAGCTTGTCGAGCATCGCCAGCGCCTCGCCACGCTCACGCTGGAAGGTGTTGCGGCCGATGATCGAGCCGTTGCCGCCGCCCGCGAGGATATCGCGCGCGTCCTGGTAGACCGCGTCGGTGCCCTTGGCCGCGCCGCCCGAGAAGACGACGATCCGGCGACCCGCGAAGCTCGACTGGACGACGTGGCGGACGCGATCGGCCTGGTCCGACCAGTCGATGCCCTCGTAGCTCTTCTGCGCCTCGGGCTGTTCGATGTGCGCGCTTGGCAGCTTCACCTTGATGATGTGTGCGCCGAGCAGCGCCGCCATGTGCGCGGCGTAGGCACCGACGTCGAGTGCAAGTTCGCCGTCCTTGCTGAGCTTGCCGCCGCGCGGATAGCTCCAGATGACGGTCGCGAGCCCCGCCGCCGCCGCTTCCTCGCGCAGCGCGCGGATCTGCTCCATCGAAGCGAAGATGTCGTCGGCGCCCGGATAGATGGTGAAGCCGATCGCCGCGCAACCGAGCCGCAGCGCGTCCTCGACGCTGCCGGTCTGCGCCTGCGCGATCTGCGTCGCCCAGCTGTTCGAGCTGTTGACCTTCAGGATCGTCGGGATCTGCCCCGCGAACGTATCCGCCCCCGCCTCGAGCGCGCCGAGCGGCGCGGCATAGGCCGACAGACCGGCGTCGATCGCGAGCTGGTAGTGGTAATGCGGGTCATAGGCCGGCGGGTTGACCGCGAAGCTGCGCGCCGGGCCGTGCTCGAAGCCCTGATCGACCGGCAGGATGATGAGCTTGCCGGTGCCGCCCAGCTTCCCCTGCATCAGGATGCGCGCCAGATTGGCCTTCACCGCCGGACTGGTGGCTTCGTACTTGTCCAGAATCGACTTCACGATCGGCGTCATGGTTTCTTCCTGTCCTGTTGAGTTACAAAGCGAGCCAGCGGCGCAGCGCCTGATCGACCTGCTCCATGCGGGTGGCGGAGGCATGGCCGATCGCCTTGACGATGCGGTGACGGCGGATGCTGGTGATCCGGTCGACCTGCACCTCGCACTCGACAGTGAGGCCGGTATGTTCCTGCGGTGAGATCGTGACCCGGAACAGCACCTCGCCTCCGACCACGGTCGTCAGCGGGCAGAGCGTAACGGTGGCGTGGCTGTCGTTGAACAGATCGGCCTGCACCACGACGCAGGCGCGCGGGCCGCCGCTGGCGCCATCGGGCGCATCGACCAGCACGATTGCGCCGTGGCGGATGTCGGGCGCGTCACTCACCGCCATGCCGCATCCTCGCGCTCGGCCTGCTCCCAGAAGGCGTAATCCTCCTGCGTGTCGCGACGCGAGGCACGTTGCGACTGGCGACGCGCCTCGCGACGGAACGCCTCGTCGTGGAGTTCGACGTAGCGCCGCACGGCTTCACGCGCGATATCGCTCTTGCTGCGCCCCTGCGTGCGCGCAACATTGGCGAGCCGTTCTTCGAGTTCCGTATCGAGCCTGACGCCGAGCACCTGCCCCTCCGTTTAACACGTTCAACGTAGGGATTGTCTGATGATTGCGCAAGCGGGTTTATGGTCGCGGGTGCAGGATGGTGGGTTGCCACCTGATTGCCGTAACATTCAGGTTTATAGAGAGGCATGTTCTCGGGCACGCGCTTCGACAGGCCCGGCACGAACCGGGGCAAGCGGACATCGTTGCGAGCGTAGCGAAGCAATCCAGCGCCGGATCAGGACGTCCTGAATTGCTTCGCTACGCTCGCAATGACGAAAGGTGACGCACCACCGCCGCAACGTCCGGCAGGTCCGGCAGCGCGGGACCCGGCCGCGGCAAGCCTGCCCTGGCCGCCGCGTCCGTGACGAGATCGTCCACCTCGCTGCGGTCCATCTTGAGGAAACGCCGCAGCGTGTCCTCGGGGCGCGGCACCACCCCCTCCCCATACCATGGCGCAATCGCCGCGCGCACTGCGGGCGCAAGGTGCGCGTCAAGGTCGGCGAACACCGCGTCGAAGTCGTCGGCGGTCCAGGCCGCGCGCGCCGCGACCGCGCCGCGGACGCGCCGCACCATCGTCCAGTTCACCCACAACATGCCGATGACGTAGAACGCCGTCAGCGCGGCGACCTTCTGCCAGCCGGTCACGCGCGCGCGATGACGCCCGCTTCGTTGTAGCGCAGCGCCTTCAACACCGTATCGACGATCGCATCGGCGTCGAGCCGCGCCTGCGCATATTGCACCTCGGGCTTGTCCTGATCCTGGAACAGATCGGGCAGCCGCATCGTGCGGATGCGCAGACCCGCGTCGGTCAGCCCCTCGTCCGAGGCCATCGTCAGCACATGCGCGCCGAGCCCGCCGATCGCATTCTCCTCGATCGTGATTGCCACCTCGTGCGAGGTGAGCAGGCGGCGGATCAGCGCCTCGTCGAGCGGCTTGGCGAAGCGCAGGTCGGCGACCGTCGTGCTCAGCCCCTTGGCATCAAGCGTGTCGGCGGCCTTGAGCGCCTCGGTCAGCCGCGTGCCGAGCGACAGGATCGCGACCTTCTTGCCCTCGCGAACGATCCGACCCTTGCCGATCTCCAGCGCCTTCGGCGTCTCGGGCAGCGCGACGCCGGTGCCGTTGCCGCGCGGATAGCGGACGGCGATCGGCCCCGAGTCATGCTCGACGCACGTCTGCACCATATGGACCAGCTCGGCCTCATCGGCCGCCGCCATCACGACGAAATTCGGGAGCGTCGCCAGATAGGTGACATCGAAGCTGCCCGCATGGGTCGCGCCGTCCGCGCCGACCAGCCCGGCGCGGTCGATTCCGAAGCGCACCGGCAAATTCTGAATCGCGACGTCATGCACGACCTGATCGTAGGCGCGCTGCAGGAAGGTCGAATAGATAGCGCAGAACGGCCGCATCCCCTGCGCGGCCAGTCCGGCGGCGAAGGTGACGGCGTGCTGCTCGGCAATGCCGACGTCGAAGAAGCGTTCGGGATGTGTCGCGGCAAATTTGTCGAGCCCGGTGCCCGACGGCATCGCCGCGGTGATCGCGCAGATCCGATCGTCCTGGTCGGCGGCGGCGCTCAGCGCCTCGCCGAAGACGTTCTGATAGGCCGGCGGTCCCGGCGGTGCCTTGGCCTGCGCGCCGGTGATGACGTCGAACTTCTGGACGCCGTGGTATTTGTCGGCGGCGTTCTCGGCCGGGGCATAGCCCTTGCCCTTTTTGGTCACGACATGGACGAGGATCGGTCCTTCCTCGGCATCGCGGACATTTTCGAGCACCGGGATCAGATGGTCGAGATTATGGCCGTCGATCGGGCCGACATAATAAAAGCCCAGTTCCTCGAAGAGCGTGCCGCCCATCGTCATCCCGCGCGCATATTCGTCGGTCTTGCGCGCCGCAGACTGGAAGCGGCGTGGCAGCCGCTTGGCGACGCGTTTCATCACCTCGCGCACGCCGAGAAACTCACGGCTCGACACCATTCGCGACAGATAGGCCGACAGCCCGCCCACCGGCGGCGCGATCGACATGTCGTTGTCGTTGAGGATCACGACCAGCCGGTTGCCCGCCGCCTCGGCGTTGTTCATCGCCTCATAGGCCATGCCCGCCGACATCGCGCCGTCGCCGATCACCGCAATGCCCTTGCCCGGCTTGTCGGCGAGCTTGCTGGCGGTCGCAAACCCGAGCGCGGCGGAGATCGAGGTCGAGCTATGCGCCGCACCGAACGGGTCGTATTCGCTCTCGCTGCGCTTGGTGAAGCCCGACAGTCCCCCGCCCTGCCGCAGCGTGCGGATGCGGTCGCGCCGCCCGGTCAGGATCTTGTGCGGATAGCATTGGTGGCCGACGTCCCAGATCAGACGGTCGGTGGGCGTATCGAAGACGTAGTGGATCGCGACGGTCAGCTCGACCACGCCCAGCCCCGAGCCAAGATGGCCACCCGTGACGCCGACCGCCGAGATCGTTTCCTGACGCAATTCGTCGGCAAGCTGGCGAAGCTGTTCCGGCTTCAGTCGGCGGAGATCGGCGGGCGTATCGACGGTGTCGAGCAACGGCGTGTTCGGGACTTCAACCATCTGACCCGAATAGCTGAGCAGGATCAGTGTGTCGATTGCCCGCTTTGCGCGCGTGCCGCCCCGGCACAATCGGCGCAGCGGCCGCGCACCTCGATCACCGGCCGCGCTGCCTCGAACCCGGCGGCACTGGCGGCGGCGCGCAACCCGCCGGTCAGCGAGTCGTCGTCGAAATGCGTCGTGTTCCCGCAACCGTCGCAGACGAGGAAGATGCAATCGTGCCGGCAGCCGGGATGCGCGTTGGCGACATAGGCGTTGGCGCTCTCGACGCGCAGCGCGAGGTTGGCGGAGACGAACAGATCGAGGATGCGATAGATGCTGTTGGCCGCGATCCGCCGCCCCTCGCTGCGCGACAGCGCCTCCGCGATGTCATAGGCGGAGGCGGGCTTGGTGAAGCCCGACAGTGCGGCATAGACGTTGGCACGCATCGCGGTCCATTGCTCGCCCGAACGCTCCAGCGTCGCCTGCGCCGCGGCGAGCAGATCGTCGCCGTGCGGTTCGTGATGTGCATGTCGGGCCATGAACGTGATCTAGGCGTCGCGCCGTGCCGCGGCAAGTTTGAGCGCGGCGAGACGCTCGTGGGACATATTCCTTGAACCGTCATCGCGAACTTGATCCGGGATCACCCCTCTGCCCCGGCCGCAAAAAAGTGGGGTCCCCGATCAAGTCCGCGGCGATGAAGGAAAGTTATCCCGGATAGAATGGTGGCCTGTCCGAGATACCGTGACCGTCGACCGGCCTCAGCGATGCGTGTGCCGGTTGAGCGCGTGTCCGGCGGCAAGCACCGCGACACCGACGATCGTCAGCGCCGATTCGACCAGATGTCCGCCGGCATGCGCGACGAACAGCGCCGCCATCATCAACGACAATCCGGTCGCGCCGAGCACGATGGGCAGAACGCGACGATGCGCGACGATCCCGCGTCCGAACGCGACGCAGCCCAGCGCAATCGCCAGCACCAGCCCGGTTTCGTGAATTACCGGGCTGCCAAGAACACCGCCCGCCGTCGACAAAGCCGCGACGAGGATCGCGGTTGCCAAGCAATGCACGACGCACGCCGCGGACAGCCACATCGCGACGCGGTCGAGCCGACCGATCTTGCTGTCGTTGCTGAGGTCGCGGGCCATCATGTCGCCGACTTAGGCCCATCGGCGCGATGCTACAATATCTCATCCCGCATTTTCTTGCCGCGTGACGGGACGCAGCCGGTCGGTTAGAGCGCACCGGATGCGTCACGTACTCGATGTCGAGCGCTCGATCCTCGGCCAGCCCTGGCGCTGGCGTGCGCTGGCCGCCGACCAGCGCGACGGGTTCGTACCCGACGATCTGCTCACCCAATTGCTGCTCGCGCGCGGTTGCCCGCGCGAGGCGCTCGACGCGCACAAACTGCCGTCGATCCGCGGCTTCATGCCCGACCCGTCGATCTTCCGCGACATGGACACCGCCGCCGCGCGGCTCGCCGATGCGGTGGAGCGCGGCGAGTCGATCGCGATCTTCGGCGATTACGATGTCGATGGCGCGACCTCGTCAGCGCTGCTGGTGCTGTTGCTGCGGCAACTAGGTCGCGAGGCGCGCGTCTACATCCCGGATCGGCTGACCGAAGGCTATGGCCCCAATGCCGCCGCGCTGACGCGGCTCGCCGAGGAAGGCGCGACGCTGATCGTCACCGTCGATTGCGGCGCGCAGGCGTTCGAGGCGCTGGAGGCGGCACGCTGCGACGTGATCGTCGCGGACCACCACCAATGCGCGACGCAACTGCCGCGCGCGGTCGCGGTCGTGAACCCCAATCGCCGCGACGAGGGCGACGGCGCGGCGCACGGTCATCTCGCCGCGGTCGGGGTCTGCTTCCTGCTCGGCGCGGCGCTGCTGCGCACGTTGCGGGCGCGCGGCTATTTCGCCGGGCGCGCCGAGCCGAAGCTGCTTGATCTGCTCGATCTGGTCGCGCTGGGCACGGTCGCGGATGTCGCGCAATTGCGCGGGCTCAACCGCGCGTTCGTCGCGCAGGGGATCAAGGTGATGGCGCAGCGCCGCAACGTCGGGCTGGCCGCGCTGGCCGAGGCCGCACGGCTGACCCGCGCGCCGACCGCCAGCGATCTCGGCTTCGCGCTCGGGCCGCGCATCAATGCCGGCGGACGCGTCGGGCGCGCCGATCTCGGCGTGCGGCTGCTCACCACCACCGACCCGGTCGAGGCGCGCGCGATCGCCACCGAACTGGACCGGCTCAACGAGGAACGCCGCGCGATCGAGGCGATGGTGCAGGAGGGCGCGGAGGCGATGCTGTGCCACGACCGCGCGGTGTGCGTCGTCGCGGGCGCGGGCTGGCACCCCGGCGTGATCGGGATCGTCGCCGGTCGACTCAAGGAAAAGCTCGGCCGCCCCGCGATCGTGATCGCGCTCGATGAGGAGGGGATCGGCAAGGGCTCGGGCCGCTCGATCACCGGGGTCGATCTCGGCGCGGCGGTGCTGGCGGCGCGCGAACAGGGCTTGCTGATCGCGGGCGGCGGGCATGCGATGGCGGCGGGGCTGACGATCGCCGCCGATCAGGTGGGCGCCTTCGCCGATTGGCTCGATGCACGTCTGGCCGGTCCGGTCGCGGAGGCGATGGCGGCACGCGCCTTGCTGTTCGATTCGGTCGTCGCGCCCGGCGGCGTGACGCCATCACTGGTCGACGCGCTGGAGGCCGGCGGGCCGTACGGCACCGGCTGGCCCGCGCCGCGCGTCGCGGTCGGCCCGGTGCGCGCGGTCAAGGTCGACGTGGTCGGCAACGGCCATGTCCGCGCAATCGTCGCCGGCGACGACGGTCGCAGCCTCAAGGCGATGGCGTTCCGCGCCGCCGACACCGCATTGGGACAGGCCTTGCTCGCGGCCGGGCCGACGCGTCGGCTGTGGCTGGCAGGCCGCGCCAAGCGCGACGACTGGAGCGGCCGCGACGTGGCCGAGCTGCACCTCGACGACGCCGCCTGGGCAAATTGATCGCGCGAGACGCTTGACCGCCCGACACAATCCGCCTAGGCGGCTCGGCACCGCAGCACGGCCCCTTCGTCTAGCGGTTAGGACGCGGCCCTTTCACGGCTGAAGCACGGGTTCGATTCCCGTAGGGGTCACCAGCGCCGTCTAAGCGACGGATTTGGCGGTTTCCCGTTCGTTTACGTCCCGGTGGGTACACCTGATGGGTACACCGGAGACGAACGGATGGCAAAAACGAAGGGGCTGTGGCAGGATCCGCGCAGCGGCATCTACTATCTCAGGCGCAAGATCCCGGAGGCACTCAGGCCTTCATTCGCCTGCGGCGACTTCTACAAGGTGTCGCTCGGCACCGGCGACCTGCGGGACGCGGAGAAGCGCTTCGCGGTCGCGAACGGCGAGTATGAGCGCAAGCTCGCCACCTTTCGAGAGGCGCTGACACGGGGCGGCGAAGGCCGGCTCACGCCTGAGCAGGCATCAGCGTTGGTGACCCGACACCTGACTTCCCGCTCGCCGGCGGGCTTCGCTTCCGGTGGAACACAAGTCGCGTTCATCCTGTTCGAGCTCGACAAGGCAGTCGCGGATCTCGCAGGCGCGCACCTGCCGACCGCTCAGTCGATGTCGGCGGAGGACTGGGCTGCCTACCGCAGGCGGATGGCGGGGAGCGACACCGACGACGAGCTCTCAGACGAAGCGCTAGCTCGAATTCAGGCAGATCATGATGCCCGCCACGCACCACCCGGCGAAGCGTGGTTCGCCTTTCAGAAGCGGGTGCCCCGGCGACGCTGGCGCCCGCTGCTGACCGAGCCCGTCGCCGCGCTGAAGCGCCAGCTCGGTTTGACCGAAGGTGACGTGCCGGGCATCGACGAGCCGTTGGCTGACGCGCTCGCCGAAGCGCTGCGTTCGCCAGAAATGCGCCAACAGCTGCCGCAGGCACCGTCCGTCCGCCGTCGCAATCAGACCACCCGTGCTAGGCCGGACATGAAGCTCGCTGCCCTCGCGGGGCGCTGGCAGGCCGCTCGTTCGCCCACGCCCAAGGCAATCGCGGCGGCGGCCAAGGCGATCGAATATTTCATCAGCTACATCGGCGATGTCGGCATCGGTGAGATCACGGCTGACGATTGTTTCGAGTATCGCGACGCCCTGGAGGTCATGCCCGCCAGCATGCCCAGAGCGCAGCGGAGGCTCCCCTTTGCCGACCTGGTGACGCTGTACGAGAGCCGCACCGACGTTGTGCGCGTGAAGCCCGCGTCGGTGAAGAAGTATCTCGGCGCCATCCAGGCGCTGCTCGGGTTCGCGTTCCAGGAGCGCTTCATCCCCGCCAACGTCGCCGCCGGCATCAAGGTCGAGGGGCACAGCAAGAAGAGCAACCGACGTCCGTTCACCAGAGCCGAGCTCACCAGCCTGTTCGCCGACCCGCTGTTCACCCGCGCGTGGTCGCTCAGCGAGAGCCGGTCGTCAGTATCCGACACGACGCTGCGCTGGCTGTTCTTTCTAGGGCTGTGCACCGGCGGACGCATCGAGGAGCTCGGGCAAATCCTGGTACCGGATGTGCAGCAGGCGGATGGCGTCTGGTATATCGACGTCACTACCTACATCTCCGAAGACGTGGCCGAGGCTGACCCGGAGCTGGCGAAGCGGACCAAGACCGACTCGTCGACGCGCGTCATTCCGCTGCACCCGAAGCTGATCGAACTCGGCTTCGTCAATCACGTCCTGGCGCTCTACCAAGCGGGGTTCGTCAAACTGTTCGGCGATCTCAGGCCCGACAGCCTGCAGGTTCAGACCAAGGAAGCGAGCCGACGGGCCAACCGCGTCATCGACAAGGCGGTGAGCCGCGATCGGCGAATCGTGTTCCACAGCTTTCGTCACACATTCAAGGACCTTTGCCGCGATGCTGAGATCCCGAAGGACGTCCACGACCAGATGATGGGCCACGCGCCTGCCGATGTCGGCGGAGGCTACGGCCTGGGACGCGCGGTTGCCAGCCTCGCAGCGCACATGAAGACCATCGACCTCGACTTCATCGACTGGTCCGCGATCCTTGCTGCCAGCAAGGTCTGAGATGAACGACATCCGCATGTCCTCTGCCCCGGGCCGTCCCTGCGGCCAGTTCGTGAATGTCGCCCGCTTCAAGCGCGAGAACGCGGCCGTGAGAAGCAGTTGTCGCAGCATTGATCGCGTTTCGCTCGACGAGCATGTCGGACCGTGACCAAGCGCTCCGTATCCGACCCGCTGCTGGCGCTGCTTCAACAAGCAGGGCTAGCCCCGGAGGACATCGACAAGGCGCTCGACCGCCAGGCGGCTCGCTGGACACATACGCTCCTGCGGCACGGCCATCCTTACGTCCGCCGCCTGCGGACAAGCACCGGCTTCAATGCGGTGGGGATCTCCCGCAGGTACCGCCGGCTCCTGATCGACATCGAGCAGCGGGGGTCTGACGGAGGGTTGCTCTGGCACTATCGCGAGTTTGGACGCGCCAATTGCCTGTTCCGGTGCAAGGGCGCCATACCCGACACGACTCTCACAGCGCTGCCCGGCAGATTGCTGGGCAACCTGATCCAGCCCTATCCCGCGCTGTCGGCGGCAACGATCCACGATGCGGTCGCTACCCGTGACGCTTGGATCGAGCTGACCGTAGAGCCGGGCTGGCAAGTCTTCTGAACATCACGGCGGCGTCCGCCCTTTCGCGCGCCCTCTCGACAGCCTAGCAGCGGGCCATGTCCGACTCGATCGTTGAACGCCTGGGTTCGGTTCACCTCGAGGACATGGCGATCATCGCGCTGACCGGATGCGCGGTCGAGCCCCTGCAGCTATACCCCGAGCTCGGCGACGACCGTCGTGCCCGGCTGCGCTCGCGCATCAAGCAGGTCAGCCGCCACGACTGGCCGGCAAACACCAGCGAAGACCCGCTGATACGTCGCGGCTATACGTTACGCCAGTGTTGCCGTCTGATAGTGGCGCTCATGCTGATCGACGCCCACTTGGCACCGAGCCATGCCATCGCGCTCGCCAAAGCCAACGAACCTGCGCTGCTCAGGCTGATGGTCGCGCGAATGGAAGCGCATGGAGCGGCGAACAAGAGCACCGCGAAGAATGATCGCGTCGCTGTCGTGCTGCTGGGCGAACTTGCGGAATTGGTGGCGGAGAGACTGTGGCGCAACGTCGAGTCGAACCGCGTTCGCCTGATCGACCGCAGCCAGCTAGCGGACCTCTGGTCGACCAAGGACCTTCCCTATCTTGGACAGCGCCTGCCGCTCGACGTTGGTACCGCTGCTGCGGCCGTATGGCGCTGGATGATGGAACGGCGGCTCATGACGGGCGCTGCGCTCGACCAGCTTGCGCGGCAACTCGATCGGGAGGCTGGACCCGAATACCTCCCGGTCTTGGGCACCGTGCGGAGAAGGTGAAACCTTCTCGGAGACACACGTCTCCGACTACTTGACCTGCCTTCTTTCTGGCTGCTACACACCACGGTGTTCTCGTGGAGCGTACCGCCATGTCGACCGCCGTTGCCCTCGCCCAAGTTCGCCCCTGGGGTGCTTCGCTCCAGCCCGTCACGGTGGGACGCGCACACGTCGTACTGCAGGCGCCCGACGGGCGGCTGTGGGACAGCGTGCGCGACGCGTTCTGGGGCCAACACCTCGACATGTGCATGTGCGAGGACCAGACCGACCAGCTCGAACTGATGCGCGCGACCTTGAAGTGCGTCGCCGAAGAGATGCACCGCATCGACCCTGATGGGATGATCGACCACCTATTCGGCGGGAGCGAGCTCTTCTTCCGCCACTACCTGCTCGACCTGTCCAACCGCGACATGCTCGAGCACACCGGCACGGTGTTCAAGCATGCCCGGCTGTCCGCCTTTGGCTGGTCGGTGCTCGCCATGCTCGAAGCAACCAAGCCGGTCATCGTCGACCAGGCCACCTCCACCCAGCAGCGCTCCGTCGCCATCCAGCGCGGCGAGCAGCGCGTCCTCGCCAACTAGGAGTACACCTATGCCCATCGAGTTCGTCTCCGATCCCACCACGACCTCCATCCCGGGCAGCACGCTGTTCGAGCGCATGCGGCGGGTCAGCCAGATGCCCGCGCAAGACGAGCGGAGCCTCGTCACTATCGACATCACCGCTTCGCCCGCGTCCGACAAGGTGCGGTTCGACCGCGCCGATGTGGAGGGCAAGCCGGGCGTGATCATGGAGGAGCGTGGAGTCGACGGGGTCTGGCGCGAGAGCTGGTCGTGGGCTGCCCAGTCGATGGATGCCCGCGAGGGGATGGTTGGCTGGCTCAACACGCAGGGGCACCGCTGGGATCGGTTCGCCCGCATGCTCCACCGCCGCGGCCCGGAAGAGCTCACCGCCTGGATCTTCGAGCTGATGGTCGTGCCGTCGACCGCCGACGCACGGCCGCCGCGGTTCGAGCCGCAGCAGTGGACGACGATCGACCAGTATGACGTGCCCCGGTTCCTACAGCGCCACCGGTCCGCGGCAGCCCAGCGGGCTCGGCCGATGCTGGACGATTGCGCGTGCCGCCCGTCGGGCGTGCAGCACAGCCGCAACTTCTAGAGCCCGGCATACCCGACCCGATGTACAACGACCCGAACTGGTTCTTCACCGACGAACCCACGGTCATGTGGGGTCGTCAGCTCGAGTATCGCGAGGTGAAAGACGGACTTGATGTCGTGATCACGCCTGACGATCGGCGGTTCACGACGCTGAGGCGCGCGTTCGCCTTGTACCGGGTCGGGACCGGCGAGCGCGGACCTGGCGACGAGCAGCTGGAGGTCATGCGCCGCACTCTCTCCTGGCTGCACTGCGGCCGCTACGAGCAGCCGGTCGTCGAAGCAGGCGCGAAGTGCCCTGCCTCGGCACGCACGACCAAGGTCAACGATCTGCGGGTGATCTGCGACGTCTTCGGCGGCTCGCGGGCGCTGTTCGAGCACTACCTCCTGCACCTCGAGATCCTGCGGCTCACCACCGTGATCTCGGACGGCACCTACGGGCTTACCCGCGAAGGCCAGTCCGCGCTCATCATGCTCGAGCTGACCCGCCGCAACTCCAAGGCACGGACTTGGGTCGGCTGGCTGGAGTTGCTCCACAGCAGGGGCCAGTGGATCAGCGTCGACCCGAACCGCTGGGCGCAGGGCATGATCGCGCTCCAGCCCGACGACCTGGACGATGGCGACGACTAGCGAGGATCAGTTGAAGAGGTTCGCGATCCGGTGCGCCCGGATTGCGATGCTCGGGAACAGGCTGGTGAACTCGGTGCTGCGGATGGCGGCCCTGAGGCTGGTGCGCATCAGACGGCGCTCACGCCGCGTCGTCCGATCCCAGGTCGCGGCGCGGCTGCGAGTGCCGGCATCGGCTCCGCGACTTACAAGCGCGCGGCACGCGCGACGGCTCGACAGCACGATTAAGACGCCGATGATCGTAGCGATGGCTTCGGCAAGCAACCGCGGCAGCAAGCGGCAGGCAGCATAGCCGATTACGATCGTAAGCAGGGACAGCATCGAAGGCTCCTCTTTTTTCACCAGCACCCGCTGGATCGCCCTTCCTCTCTCCCTCCTCTCCCAGCCGCAGCGGATGTCGGCGCGTCTGCCGCCGCGCCGGCTGGCATCCGCCGCCTGATCGGCTACGAGTGTCATATCCTATGCGCACCGACCTCGACCATCTGACCGTGGCCAAAGGCCAGGAGCTCGCGCGCGTCCTTTCGATCCTTTTCGACGAGTTCGGCAATGCGCTAGCCGGGCGGAACGCGCCACACGCGAAGACGGCACGCATACTCAAGGTGATCCTGTTCGGCTCCTACGCGCGTGGCGACTGGGTCCTCGATCCCGATGGAGGGTACATCAGCGACTTCGACATCCTTGTGGTGGTGAACAACGAGGAGGCGGCCGACACGACCGAGTATTGGCGCGGCGCCGAGGACCACCTGCTGCGAGAGCTGGAATCCGGTGGACTGGTCCGCACGCCGGTCAACCTCATCGTCCACAGCTTGGCCGACGTGAACAGCAGGCTGAAGCGCGGGCGACCATTCTTCATCGACATCGTGCGCGACGGCATCGCCCTGCACGACACACCCGATTACCCGTTCGATTCGTCGAAGCCGCTGTCGCCGGAAGCGTCGCTTGCCGAAGCACAGGGCTATTTCGATGAATGGTTTGGCTCCGCAGCAGGATTTGCCGACACGGCCTCGTACGCCGCAAGACAGGATCGTCCGAAGGAGGCGGCATTCCAGCTGCATCAAGCGACCGAACGTCTCTACCACTGCACTCTGCTAGTCCTCACCCTGTACAGCCCCAAGAGCCACAAGCTGAACTTTCTGCGGAGCCAGGCCGAGCGGCTCGCACCCGCGCTCATCCCCGCCTGGCCGCGCGATAGCCGGTTCGCCCAGCGCTGCTTCGAGCTGCTGCGCCGCGCCTATGTCGATGCGCGTTACTCGCCGCATTACCGGATCAGCACCGAGGAGCTCGTCTGGCTGATCGAGCGCATCGACGATCTGCAAGGCCTGGTCGAGCAGGTATGCCTGGAGCATCTGCACCGCTGATCGACGAGGGTCGTGCGCGGATGTTTGCCGAGCACGACCGCCCTCCTCAACTGCCGGTAATAGCCGCCCAGGCGTCCGCCATCTTCTGGCGCTGCTTGGTGCTGCCGAGCCACGCGCCGTTCGGCTCGCCGGTGCGCCGGCCGGGCTTCCAGAACCGGTGGGTCAAGAGCGCGTGCAGGTGCGGCTTCTTGACCCAACGCCCGTCCGCATCGGCCAGCGCGTGCACCGCCCAGTCCGCGACCATCCCGTTAGCGACCACCTCGCGGTCGAGAAATTCCAGCGTGAGATCACGCCAGCGCTCGCACGTGCCGTTCGCCGGCAGCCAGCCGATGATGTGGAACGCGACCGGCGCACTCGGGCGATCCACCTGCGCCGCCCGGTCGGCCGCCTCCCACAATGCAAGGCCACCCAATGCATCGCTATCGCAGCCGATCGGTCCCCTCCTACCGAAGTCGACCAGGTCGTTGCCCAGCGCCAGCTTGTCTGCGAGGTCGGGCGTCTGCCCGAACAGGTCCATACCGCGCCGACGAACAATGTACAGCGCGTTGGCGGCGGCGGTCCAGAAGGTGCGGGACTTCGGGTCCGGCACGCCGTCCTTGGGGTGGATCACGGGTGTGATCGCCAGCGGGCTCGCCGGATCGGTGAGGCCGGCGAGCGCCAGGTCCTTGGACGAGGGAACAGCAGGCGCGACGGTGTAGGTGGTCAGCATAGGTCATTCTCCTTGAGGATGAGCCGGACGGTCCGGCAGTTTCGAGCACGCCCACCGCGGAGTTGCGGCAAGCGAGCGGGAAGATTGGTGATGGGGTGGTGGGCAGTGCCGGCGCTCAGCCGTGTTGCGGATGGCGCCGCGCCATGTTGCCTTGCGCAGCGCGGGGCAGCGCCGGCCGTGTTGCGCATGGCAACACGGCATGTCGGGATTCGCACCGCCGGTGGTCAGCACCCGCGGTGGGTTCGGCGACACCGCATGTTGCGATCCGCACCGCGGCCTAGCGGTGGCGTTCGAACCAGGTGATCCGCTCGAGCCGCGGCGTTCGGCATCTCGCCTCCGCCGCGAGCCAGGCGAGCTCGCCCTCCCGAGCGGCTTCGGCGATGTCGATCTGCCAGACCCGCTGGTCAGGAGCCCAGCGATAGCCCCGCAGGCGCAGCCGGTCCTTGGCCTCAAACGCCGCTCCGATGGCGCTCACCCGCATGGTCGGCTTGGACGCCGTGAACAGCATCTCGGCGAACGCGGTGTGCCCGGGCGGCAGCGTTGCCGTCAGCAGCGCCACAAGCGCGTCGACATCGGCATCGGCCCGGTGGCGCACGTTGAACCATCCGGCGGCCTGATCGAGCAGCACACCCAGGCTCCGGCCCTCATAGCCGTGCCCCCGCCAATCGATCTCGGCAAGCGAGCAGGCCCAGGGCTTCGCACGAGCAACGGCCCAGCGCGCCTCCCACCACGCCCGATCGAATCTCGCGTTATGCGCGACGATCAGCACCGCTTCGTCGAGCATCTGCTCGATCGCAGCATCGTGGATCCGCTGTCCGGCCACGTCCCCGTCAGTCAGGCCGGTGAGCCGAATGATCGCGGGCGTGAGCGGCTCGCCCGGATCCTCGAGCCAGCTGCGGGTCTCCCCGACGCCGACGATGCGCGCCTTGGCGTCGAACGCCACCGGTAAGGCGGCGACCTGGATGATCTTGCCCGTCTTCCAGTCCAGGCTGGTCGTCTCGGTATCGACCACGAGCGCGGTCCTCACCTTGCCGATTGGCTCCGGCAGCGCCAGCGACGCGGGCGGCGGCAGCGCGCGCGTGACCCGATAGCCAGGATGGGCGTCGAGCAGCGCCGCCGCACGTTCGAGCTGATCGGCGGAGGGCTGGTACTTCCGCGCCTTCATCATTGCACCGAGCCCGTCATGGCGGCGGCGAGTAGCCCGTGGACAGGCGAGTGGCTGAGCGCGGCACCTAACTGTCCAAGCGCGCGTCGTCGGGCTTGGGAGCCGACCTTGCCCGGCGTGTTGCGCCCGACGTAGATCACCCAGCTTGCCACCGCATTGATCAGTGCGAGGTTCGTGGCGACATCGGTGGTGATCGGGGTCGCAGGGAGCAGCGCCTCCTCGTCGACCGCCATCACCCCGTGCATGAGCGCGATCACCGACAGCGGCGTCGGCGTACCGCGCACCACATCGAGCACGTCGTAGCGGCCCGCCGTGCTGAAGCTCGACGCGAGGTTGTGGACGTAGCCGGCGCTCTGGAGCAGCCGCGACGTGCGACCCAGCCGATAGCCGACCAGCATAGGATCGTCGTCGATCAGCCCATCGACCCAGCGGGTCAGGAGCGGCGCGGAGGTCGGTACATGGACGTGCGGCGCAAAGGCGAGGTCGTCCGGATCGCCGGTCACCTTGAGCGCGGCGACGACACCCGCGCGGGTGCGGGGCACATCGCGGCTCTCGAGGACGCGCGAAGACAGCGCGGCGATCGCCACGGTAGAGGAGAAATCGTGCATGTGGGTATGTCCTGATACGACAAGGCCCCGCCGAAACGGGGCCCTGTCGAGGTACGATGAGAGATGGTGAGGTCGACGCAGCGCGCGTCAGGTGTGGAACAGGCCGTCCTCGAACTGCGCCCAGCTAGCCTGCTCGTCGCCGGCATCGCGCGCCTTGCGATAGTCGCGATAGGTAGACGCGAAGGAGGTCGCCCGCCGGATGGGTCGCGATCTGCCTGCCTGTTGCAGACTGGGGGCATGTGCCTCCCGGTCCTGCATCCAGTCGCGCAAGGGAAGCAAGGTCTCGAAGAAGGCGTCGGGCTCGGCGGATGCGAACGACACCCCGTGCGCCCACAGCATCAGACGCGACACCGCCACTCCGAGCGCGATGTCCATCGCAAGCTCGGGGGTGTGGCGTGTCCAGACCCGCTCGACCTCGGTATCCCGGACCTGCGAGGTCGGAATCTGCAGGCGCCGGCACAGCGCCGCCTCGTTGCCCAGGCTCCCGCCGAACACCTCACCGGGATCGATGGTGTTACCGCCGCGGCACACCGCCGCGAGCCTCGGCTCCGCCCAGTAGCGCCGGGCCATGGCGTCGACGCCGAGCGTGACCCGGTCTGCCGCCGTGATGATCGTCGGCGCGGCTGCGACCAGCGCCTGGTCGATGAGCCAGGGCAGCGGGAACTCCATGTCCCTCGCGTCCGACACCTGGGCTGCGATGATGTCACGGTGACCATCGCCCCGGGCCTGCAACGTGATCACCGCAGCCGCGACCGGCTTTCTCGCCAGTACCGGCTCGCTCGCCGGCATGTCGGCCACGGGCACGCACGCAAGCCCGACCGCCTGGATGACGGCGGGCATATCTGTCTTCTTCATCTGCTGATGCTCCTTCGTGAAGGAGGACCAGGACGCGGCGGCAGCGTTCCTGCCTTTTTTCCGCTGTTCCCTGATCCTCACTCTCACGCGCCAGCGTCTGAAATCCTGTTGGCCGCGGATGCGCGGTCCGCCTTTTCCCGCGATGGCCATAGAGGTGCCGGTCCGCAGATTTTTCGTGGCGGGCGGAGGCGTACGGAGCCGATACATGCATGGTTCGCTCCTTCCTTTGGCAAAATAGATCGTCTGTCGGGTACAGCAGCCAGTTTGCCGGAGTCGCCCGCCACCTCCGAGCTAGGCAGGCCAGCTCATCTCGGTGTCGGCCGTCTGCCGGCATGTCAGCAGCCTTTGCCCCCAGCGATCAAACGCGAGCCTTCAGTCGCGGCTGCCCAACCATTCCACGCGCCGCAACAGAGGATGCTTGAACCGATATCGGCGGTATTCGACCGGCAGTTCTGCATCGCGGGGATCATCTTCGAGAAACTTGCTTCTGGAGCTCTCGCCTCGCTCCAACCTGGACAGCTGCGCAGCGGACATCCCGCAACGGCCCGCCAGGCACTGAAGCGTCCAGCCCTTTGACAGGCGAGCTTTGCGCAGAGCCTGTCCCATGTGGAACCTGTCCTCGCCACGCGGGGATCCGTCGAACCGCTTCGGTGGACGTTCACTCACTCCCGGAACCGCGAAATCACCCCAGTCGATCTCGAGATGCCGCATGAGACCGTAAAGCGTATCGGGCAGCGGCCAGGCGCCATTCTCCATGCGCGAGATCGTCTCGCGAGTGACGCCGACCAGGTCTGCGAGTGTTTGCTGAGACCAGCCTTCGCTGACTCTCTTCTTGCGGATGATCTCTCCGAAGTCGTCGCGGAACGCGGCAAAGCCTTCGGGGAGACGGGACCTGCTCGTCATGGGGTGAGCACAACCTCGATGTGAGGTTGTTGCATATACGCTGGAGCACCAGCCCACAAGCTAGGGGTGAAAAACCAAACCCCCAATCCAAACGACCTTCCGGGTCGAAACTCGGCCGCACGACACGCCCGAGTGCAGCAGGCGCCCGCCCTCAGCCAAGGCCCCTCCGCTCGGAGGGCGCGCCGTGGCTAAGGTCCTGGCGGGCAACCCGCATGTAGCGAGCGTCATTCGGTGGGGTCTCGTTCTTCACCGCTCCGACGCGCAGCCGGCGCAGAATGACAATTGCACTCCGACTGAGGGGCTCGATCAATTTTTTACGATGCAGCGTGTCGCCGACTACCTCTATGGCGTGCTTCAGAAGCATATCGATCTCGGCCGCTACATGATGGTCGAGCCGAGCGCAGGCATGGGCGCCTTCTTCAGGCTGATGCCTCCGGGTAGCCTCGCATACGATCTGGACCCGCGATATCCTGGGGTTCGAACGGCTGATTTCCTCCAAGCCGAACTCCCACGGGATCGAAAAATCCTGATCATGGGCAATCCACCTTTCGGGCGAAGTGCCAGACTGGCGCTAGAGTTCTTCAACCACGCTGCCTGGCAGGCAAAAGTCATTGCGATGATCCTGCCGAAGACGTTCAGGAAGTCCTCGATCATGAGGGACCTGAACCCCGCCTTTCACCTGATCCACGACGAATAGGTCTTAGGCGAAGCATTCGAATTCGCGGGTGAGCCCTGTGCCGTACCAGCGATCTTTCAGATCTGGGAACGTCGCCCTGCCCCACGCTGGCAGCAGCCCGAACGCAGACAGCATGCACATTTCGCATTCACAACGGCGAGCCACGCGCATCTGGCTATCAGGCGCATCGGTGCTCGAGCTGGTAGGATCAGCCGCGATCTCAACCTGAACAAGCACTCGCATTATTTCATCAGGTTTAGCGATCCCAACCGGGTAGAGGAGATCGAAGCCAACCTGAGGCAGGTAGATTTCTCGATGGTTACTCGCAATGCTTCCGGAAGCCCCAGCCTAGCGCAGACGGAGATTGTCTCGCTGTACCAGGATTGGCTCGACTGCCGCTAAGCGCGGCACGCGTAAGGAGATCATCGTTGGCAGGACCACGCCCTGCCCCTTGCCGCCCTCGGCTTCACCAGGATCGATCAAGATCGAAGCTGATCGACCCTGTTCGAGCGTACATGCGAGCGACCATTTCTTGCAGCTCGTCGGCGCGTCGACCGTCGCACCGACCACCATCGACCGTGATCTGGTGACCCAGTTTCGGTCGGTATGCGCCGCTCACTCGAAAGCCGAATCCGGTCGCCCGTTCATGTTGTGGGACAGCCTAGCCGGCGACCAGAGCCCCTTGACACGGGTACCGGTACAACACGACCAGCGCTGCATGTACGCAACCATATCCAAGGTCGGATCGAAGAGCGCTCGTGTCGTGCTCGGCGTGATGGCCACCCTGCTGACTGCCACCTCGGCCTGCTCGGTCGAGACAAGAGCACCGGCGGTCCGCACCTGCACCAGCTTCTACGCCGCCAACACGACGCCGACGCTCATCAACCTCAAGCTGGCCGCGAGCACCCGCCCCCTCTGCTTCCGCGCCTTTGCCCTCCTGCATTCGGGTGTCACCCGGACGCCGCTTTACGTCGCCGAGCACCTCACCCGCAAAACGGTCGAGGCCGCACGGGCCCTCGATACCCGTGACAATCGTTTTCACCCCGAAGACCGTCTGCCGCAGGCCGAACGCGGCGAGCTTGCCGACTATCGCGGTTCCGGCTTCGATCGCGGCCACATGGCGCCATCGGGCGACATGGGCGACGCCCAAGACGATTATGAGAGCTTCAGCCTCGCCAACATCATGCCGCAGGATGGACCGCTGAACCGAAACGGCTGGGCGGACCTCGAAGGCTATGTCCGCGACCTGACCACCAAGCTGGGCGAAACCTATGTCGTCACCGGCCCTGCCTTCGCCGGCGGAAGCCTCAAGCGCTTGAACGGACACGTGCTGGTGCCGAGCCATGTCTGGAAGGCGATCTATGTGCCAGGGCAGGGAGCGGGTGCCTGGATTGTCAGCAACGACCCGAACGCAACGTGGGAGGTGGTGGCGATCGCGACGCTGACCGCCCGCACCGGCATCGACCCCTTCCCCACGCTCGATCCCGCAGCCAAGACCAAGGTTCCGGCGTTCCCCACTTTCGACTGACCAACTTCAAGGATCTGGGCGATGATTAAGCCGTTTGCCGACGATGAAGCCGTGGCCTCGATTGGCGATCTCGCCATCGAGAACGGCACAGGTAAGGTCGCCATCTCGGGCTCGGTCGAGATCACCCGCGACCAGGCCGGGCTTGAGCGTGCCCGTGCGCTGAAGCAACTCGCCGACGATCTTGTGGCGGAGTTGGAGGCCGGCCACGCACCCCAGCAGATCGCGGCTGCCCAGGCAGCATCGGTCGATCAGGTCGCCAACCCGTTCGCCTGAGCGGTCCTGCTGCCGGCTAGAACCAGCTGGCAACCGCAGTCATGGCCGACCACAGGCCTGATGCGAGTCCCAGCAGCGTCAGACTGCCCATCACGGCCATCTCAAGCTCGATGAAGGTCGGCCAGCGCAGCCCCGATCGGGCTACCACTCGCTGCTACTCGCAGCCGACCCCGTCATTGTCGCGGTCGAGCTTGCGGCTGTAGCCGGGCGCTCCCCGCATCACGGGTGCTGCGCCCGCCGCCCGGGCAGCCGCGCAGTTCGCATAATAGACGCTGCCGCCCGAGTTGGATGAGCGACTTGAGGAGCGCGTTCCAGACGTGCGACGCGGCGTGCGCTTGGCCTGTGCACCTTGAGCAAACGGATTATCAGTTGCCTGTGGGGACGTCATCATCACCGGTGCAGCTGCCAGCAGCACGGACAAGAGCAGCATTGAGATCCTCCCTGTTTTTCCGGAAACAGTCTGGCCTGCTACGCAGTTAGCGTCCAGCCTTGCCGTCACAATCACCTTTGGTGGTCGACAACCCGCGGCCACGACCGTTTGCGCACCAGCGGCGAACGGATCAAGGTGCCTCTTGCGGGATTGATCTGAGCGGGCATAAGTGTGGCGCCTAAGTTCATAATATTTCGGTCCGTATCGGGGGGAACTCTCTTGGTCAGTCTGCAAAAAGGCCAAGCTGTAAGGCTCGAGAAGTCGGGCGGTGGGTCGCTGACGCGCGTGGCGATGGGGCTCGGTTGGGACGTGCGCAAAGCTAAGGGGCTGCTCGGCATCTTCGGTGGCGGGGGCGGCGACGTCGATCTGGATGCCTCTTGCCTCACGTTCGATGCCGATCGCCGTCAACTTGACGAGGTTTGGTTCCGCAAGCTCGCAAGCGATGACAGCAGTATCGTTCACAGCGGCGACAATCGCACGGGTGCCGGCGACGGCGACGACGAGACAATCAGCGTCGACCTCGCGCGCCTGCCGGCGAACGTCAGCACGCTGATCTTCACCGTCAACAGCTTCACCGGGGACAGTTTCGACCGGATCGAGAACGCCTACTGCCGCCTAGTCGATTCGACCAACGGCAAGGAGCTCGCGCGCTACGATCTCACCGGATCGGGCTCGCACACCGGTCAGGTCATGGCAAAGTTGGTGCGCGTCGGCGGGGGCTGGGAGATGAAGGCTCTGGGCGAGCGCACCACGGGCCGCACCTTCCAGGACATGATGGGCGCGATCCTCGCGGCGCTCTGACGAACGGGGCATAGCACGATGGACCTGCAACAGGGCGGCAACGCGCCCGTCCCCGCCGACACGCTGACGATCACCTTCGACTGGGCGGAGGCCGGTTGCGACGTCAATGCGGACGTCTCGGCCTATCTGCTGACGTCGGCGGGCAAAGTCCGGGGCGACGTGGATATGGTGTTCTACAACCAGCCCGAAGGCGAAGACGGGGCGGTCCGGTTTGTCGCGGGCGGACGCGGCGGGTTCGAGGTCGACCTGGTGCGCCTACCGGCGGAAATCGAGCGCATTGTCTTCTGCGTCACCATCAACGGTGCGCAGGCGCAGGGTCAAACGCTGGCGTTACTCGACGGCGCGCATATCGGCGTCGCGGCCCGCGGCGGCGGCGGCGACCTGCGGTTCCGCCCGGCGCTCGCCGGGGCGAGTGAGGCGGCGATGACCTTCGGCGAACTGTATCGCCGCAATGGGCAGTGGAAGGTCCGCGCGGTCGGTCAGGGATTCAACGGCGGCCTCGCCCCGCTCGCGCGCTCGTTCGGGATCGACGTCGCCGAGGACGCGTCCGCCGCTTCGCCGCCGCCACCGCCCGCTCCGCCGCCCAGGCCAGTGAGCCTGAGCAAGGTGACGTTGGAGAAGCGCGGCCAGACGGTCAGCCTGGAGAAGCGCGGCGCGAGCTTCGGCGAGATCACGATCAATCTCAATTGGTCACGCGGCCGCAAGGGCCTGTTCGGAGGGGGAAGCGCCATCGATCTCGACCTCGGCTGCCTGTTCGAGCTCGCGGATGGCCGCAAGGGCGTGGTCCAGGCGCTGGGCAACGCGTTCGGCGGGTTTGCGCAGCCGCCGTTCATCGCGCTGTCGGGCGATGATCGCACTGGCGACGTGTCGCAGGGCGAGACGATGCGGGTCAACGGCGCGCAATGGGCGGCGATCCGCCGGCTGGCTGTGTTCGCAAACATCTACGATGGCGTCCCGAACTGGCAGCAGACCGACGGTGTGGTGCTCGTCACCATGCCCGATCAGCCGCCCATCGAGGTCCGAATGAGCGAGGGGCGCAACGATCGCCGACTCTGCGGCATCGTACTGATCGAGAACGACGGCGGCCGCGTTAAGATGACGCGGATCGTGGAGTATGTTCGGGACCAGCGGGTTCTGGACGAGCAGCTCGGCTGGGGGCTACGCTGGGTCACGGGGCGCAAGGACTGAGCCAATCACGGCCGGAACGGGGGCAGAATTGTTCAAATATTATAAGGGTTCGTTGGCGTTCACGGCGATTTGCCTCACGATCGGCGCGTGGCTGGGCTGGACAATCACGCACGACGTGATGGGAACGCTCGGGATTGTCTGGATTGTTCTGGTGCTTGGCGTGCTCGAGGTATCGCTGTCGTTCGACAACGCGGTCGTCAACGCGACCGTGCTGCGCGACATGGAGCCGGTTTGGCGCCGCCGCTTCCTGACCTGGGGCATCATCATTGCTGTATTCGGGATGCGAATTGTCTTCCCGCTGGTCATCGTGGCGATCTCCGCGCAGATCGGGCCTATCGACGCGGTGAAGCTCGCCGCGACCGATCCCGTCACTTACCAGCGCATCATCACCGGCGCGCACATCGGCATCTCGGGTTTCGGCGGTGCGTTCCTCGCGATGGTCGGACTCACCTTCTTCCTTGACGAGGAGAAGGAGTTGCACTGGATCGGCGTGATCGAGCGCCCCTTTTCGGGGCTGTCGCGCGTGTCCGGTCTGGCAATCGGGCTCGTCCTGCTCGCGCTCTACGGCATGTCGCGGGTGATCCCGCCGGCCGAGGCGATGACCTTCATCGCCTCGGGCATCTTCGGGCTGGTCGCCTATATCGCGGTCCAAGCGGTCGGCGCACTGCTCGAAAAGGACGAGAGCGAGGGCGCGAACGCCGGCGCAGCGACAGCGACCGCCGCCAAGGCGGGGCTATCCGCGTTCCTTTACCTCGAGGTGCTCGACGCGTCGTTCTCGTTTGACGGGGTGATCGGCGCGTTCGCGCTGTCGAACAACCTGTTCATCATCGCGCTCGGCCTGGGCATCGGCGCGATGTTCGTCCGCTCGATGACGGTGATGCTGGTCGACCGCGGCACGCTGACCGAATATCGCTTCCTGGAGCACGGCGCTTTCTACGCGATCGTTGCCTTGGCCGCGATCATGCTGCTGTCGGTCCGCTTCGAGATCCCGGAGACAGTGACCGGGCTGATCGGCGCCGGCTTCATCGGGCTGGCGTTCGTCTCTTCATTGCGTGGCGGCGGCGGCGAGGAATCGGCCGAGACGCCCATTGAGGAGGTCGTCGCGGTGGCACCGACCGGCGAACGCCTGAACATCCAGTAGATCGGAGAAAGTATCATGTCGGTCAGCCTGTCCAAGGGCGGCAATGTCAGCCTGTCCAAGGAAGAACCCAATCTCACCCGGATCCTGATTGGCCTGGGCTGGGATACCCGCACCACCGACGGCGCGGACTTCGATCTCGACGCGAGCGCTTTCCTGCTCGCGGCGGGCGACCGGATCCGCGGCGACAACGACTTCATCTTCTACAACAACCTTCGCTCCGGAGACGGCTCGGTCGAGCATACCGGCGACAACCGCACGGGTGAGGGCGACGGCGACGACGAGGCGCTGAAGGTGGACCTCACCCGCGTGCCCGGCGATATCCAGAAGATCGCGGTCGCGGTGACGATCCACGAAGGCGAAACGCGCCGTCAGAGCTTCGGCATGGTCTCCAATGCCTTCATCCGCATCGTAAACGACGTGACGGGCCGGGAGATCTCTCGCTACGACCTGGCCGAGGACGCATCGACCGAGACCGCGATGATTTTCGGCGAAGTTTATCGGCACGGCGGCGAGTGGAAGTTCCGCGCGGTGGGCCAGGGTTACAAGGGCGGTCTGGCGCCGCTCGCGCGCAATTTCGGCGTCAACATCGGCTGATTGGAGAGGATCGGAACATGCCAGTTTCACTCGCGAAGGGCGGCAACGTCAGCCTCAGCAAGGCAGCGCCAGGATTGAGGGCTGTTCGCGTCGGCCTCGGCTGGGACACGCGGATCACCGACGGCAGCGCGTTCGACCTCGACGCAAGCGTGTTCCTGCTGAACGAGGGCGGCAGCGTCCGCTCGGACGCCGACTTCGTGTTCTACAACAACAAGAACGGCGGCAACGGCTCGGTCATTCACCAGGGCGACAACACCACCGGGGAGGGCAGCGGCGACGACGAGGTCGTGGCGGTCACGCTCGATCAGGTGCCCGCCGATGTCGCCAAGCTCAGCTTCGCGGTGACGATCCACGATGCGGACGGCCGCAGACAGAACTTCGGCATGGTCTCGAACGCCTACATCCGTGTCGTCAACGCCGACGGCGGCACCGAGATCGCGCGCTACGACCTATCCGAGGACGCCTCGACCGAGACGGCGATGGTGTTCGGCGATCTCTACCGTCACGGCGGCGAATGGAAATTCAAGGCGATCGGCCAGGGTTTCGCCGGCGGGCTCGGCCCGCTGGCGAAGTCGATGGGCGTCAACATCTGACCGCCGAGTAGCGCCCGCGATGCGCGATCTCGTCGCGGGCGAACGCGCGCCGATCGCCGGTGCGCAGGTGCTCGCGCTCGCTCACGGCGGGGGGAAGCTGCCCACGCTCGCACTGATCGACGTCGGCGCGGATCGGCGCGCATCGCCAGCGTTCCCGCCGATCGATGCGGTGACCCGCGAGCTGCGTCCCGCTGCGGAGTTCGAGGGCGCCGTGCAGCTGCGGCTCGATCTCGCGCGCGTGCCGTTCGAGATCGAACGGCTGCTGCACGTCGCCTTCGAATGCGCCAATCGGCCGATCGGGCACTGCGTCATGATCGCGACCGCGGAGCTGCGCTTCTCGGTCGACCTCGTGGATCGCGCCGACGTGGCGGTGATCCTGGTCGAGTGCTACCGTCACGCGGGCGGGTGGCGGATCGCTGCCTACGGGCAGGGCTTCGCCTCGGGCCTGAGCGCGATCGCGGCGGCGCACGGCTTCGGTCAAGAATGGGAGAACGTCAACTTCGGGACCAAGGACGCGATGATCCTCGGCTTCCTCGATACCTTCGGTATCGAACCGCGGATGGCGCGCGACACCGCGACGATCGGGCGCGCCGCGGTGGTGCGCCAGGCGGGCGAGATGATCGCGCCGATCGCGCGCGAATGCTAACCCTACGCACGGTCGCGCTGCCAACCGGACGGCTCGAGATCGCTGTCGAGGAGGCGTCCTGGTCGCTCGACACGCTCTGCGATTTCGCGGCCCGCGAGAATCCGCGACGGGGCTTCCTGGTGGTGTCGCGCGTGCTCGGCCGCCACCATCCCGTCGCGCCGCAGGTGATGCGGCGGAGCGTGCGCGATCTCGCGGCGCGTGTGCCGGCCGACCTGCCAGGGCCCGTCACCGTCGTCGGCCTCGCCGAGACGGCGGTGTGCCTGGGTCAGACACTGCATGAGGAGATGCGGCTCGCCACCGGTCGCAACGACCTCCATTTCGTCCATTCGACCCGCCAGCAGATCGATCACTCGCTGCTCTGCCGGTTCGAAGAACCGCACAGCCATGCCTCGGCGCATCTGATCTATCGGCCCCACCTGCCCGAGCCGCGGTCGCTGGTGCTGGTCGACGACGAGGTCTCGACCGGCACCACCCTGACGAATCTCGCCGACGCCTTGGTCGCCTGCTGGCCGCGGGTCGAGACGATCGTCGTCGCGGCGCTCACCGACTGGTCCGTCGGGCGCGATTGGATCGCGCGGGTGCCGCGCCCGACCCAGGTCGCCGCGCTGCTCCGCGGCCGTCTCGACTGGACGCAGGCCGAGGCGGCAGCGGAGGATGCGGCATTCGAGCAGGCCGCCGGCTCGCTGGGGCGAATGCCCGAGCATCGCAACTTCGGGCGGCTCGGAATCGCCGCACCGCTGGCGCCGCCGGCGATCACGCCGCTTCCCGAAGTCACCGGTCCGCTCCGCATCGTCGGCACCGGCGAATTCACCTATCTGCCGTTCCGCCTGGCGGAGCGGCTCGCCGCCGAGGGTGCCGATGTGGTGGTGCAGGCGACCAGCCGTAGCCCGGCACGGGTCGGCGCGGCGATGGCGGCCAAGCTGTGCTTCGCCGACAATTACCGCACGGGGGTGCCCAACTACCTCTACAACGCCGATCCCGCCGACGGGCGAGCCACCTGGATCGCACACGAGACGGGGGCGGCGACGATCGACCCCGCGCTGATCGCGGCACTCGACGCGAAGCTGATCGGGTGGGGACCATGACCTGTGCGATCACGCTCGTCGATCTCGACGACACGCTGTTCCAGACGCTGCGCAAATGCCCGCGCGACCAGCCCCTTGCGCGGTTGACCGCGCTCGGCTTCGCCAAGGATGGATCGCCGCTCAGCTACGCGACGCCGCGGCAGATGGCGTTCCTCGGCTGGTTGGCCGAGACGACGCACCTTGTCCCGGTCACCGCCCGCAGCCTCGACGCGCTGCGCCGCGTCCGCATCCCGTTCGCGGCGGCGATCTGCGCGCACGGCGGGGTGATCCTCGACGAGCGCGGCGAGATCGATGCCGGCTGGCAGGCGACGATCGTCGCCCGTGCGGCCGAGCATTCCGAAGCGCTCGCCGGGCTGGTCGCGGCGATCGCGGCGGAGGCGGTCGTCCGGGGCGCCGCCATCAACGCGCGGGTGCTGACGGAGGGTAACGCGCCGCTCTACGCGCTCGCCAAGCACGCCGATGCCGATGCCGAGACGCTGTTCGCGGTCGTCGACGCCGCGATCGGATCGTTGCCGGCCGGCTGGACCGATCATCGCAACGGCAACAACGTCGCGCTGATGCCCCCGTACCTCGGCAAGGCGCACGCGGTGGCGCGCATCCTCCCCGCACTCCGGGCGCGCTTCCCTAACGCGCCGGTGATCGGCGTCGGCGACAGCCGCACCGACGCGCCGTACATGACGTTGTGCGACTTCGCCATGATGCCGACCCGGTCGCAGCTCGCCGCGGGGTTGTTCGATGCCCGCTGAGGCGCCGTTCTCGGGCAGCTACGATCCCGCCGACGTCACCTTCCTGCTCAAGCCGGTGACGATGGCCGCGACCGCCGTCGCCGACAAGGAGGCCGCGATTCAGTCCGGCCGGCGGCATTATTCGGAGATGATCGCGCCGGAGCGACTGCCGGACGCCGCCTACCTGGCGCTCTACCATGCCGCACTTGAGCGGAGCGGCGCGCGGCTGGCTCAGGACGTCGCCAGCCTCGCCGGGCATGTCGCCGCCCGCCGGCCCGGACGCGAACTCGTCCTCGTCTCGCTCGCCCGCGCCGGGACGCCGATCGGCGTGCTGCTCGCGCGGACGTTGCGTGCCCATGGGCACCGCGCGCACCATTATTCGATCAGCATCATACGCGACTGCGGCATCGACCGGGTCGCGCTGGCGTACATCGCCGCGCGCCACGAGCCCGCCGACGTGGTCTTCGTCGACGGCTGGACGGGCAAGGGCGCGATCGCCGGCGAGCTGCGCGCGGCACTGGCAGATCGGCCGTTGGGCTTCGCGCCAGAGTTGGCGGTGATCGCCGATCCTGCTGGGCAGGCGGAGATCGCGGCGACCGACGACGACTATCTGATCGCCTCGGGGCTGCTCAACGGCATTGTGTCAGGGTTGGTGAGCCGCTCGATCCTCAATCCGCAGGTTGTCGGACCGGGCGACTTCCACGCCTGTATCACGTATCCGCAATATGCCGGCGCCGATCTGTCCCGCGCGTTCGTCGATGTGGTCGCGCCGCTCGCCGTCGCGGCGGCCCCACAGTCGATCGCCGGGCATGGATCGCGCCGGGCGGGGCTGAGGCAGAGCTGCGAGGCGATGATGGACGAGTTGCTGGCCTACGCCGAGACGCGGGACCGGAACCGCATCAAACCGGGCATCGCCGAGGCGACTCGGGCGCTGCTGCGGCGCGTGCCCGACCGATTGCTGGTCCGTGACCCGATGGACCCTGACGTTGCCCATCTGCTTCACCTCGCCGCCGTACATGGCGTTCCGGTCGAGCCGCTCGGACGCCGATCGCGCTACCGCGCGGTCGCGATCATCCGCAGCCTGGGCCTCGACGGATGACCGGCCCACCAGTTTCCGCGCTCGCGCTCGGCGCGACGCTCTACGTTCCTTGCACCCGCAACGACCTCGCCGAGGTGCTGCTCGGCCCGCGGCGCATCGCGGGGCTGCGTTCGGCGGTGCTGTGCCTTGAGGATGCGGTGCTCGAGCGCGATCTGCCCGTTGCGCTCGTTCGCCTCGCCGCGCTGCTGCGACGACTGGCCGGACGCGAGCCCGGTTTGTGCGAGCCGCTGCTGTTCGTCCGCCCGCGCGACGCGGCGACCATGGATCACGTGCTGCACATGCCCGGGGCGGAACGGTTGGCGGGGTTCGTCATCGCCAAGGCGCATGCCGAAAGTCTGCCCGCCTACCTCGCGCTGCCGCTCCACGATCGTCACCGGCTAATGCCGGTGCTCGAGACGCGCGAGTCGCTCGACGCGCACGACATCCGGCGGCTGCGCGATCAGTTGCTCGGCGTGCAGGACCGCATCCTGGCGCTGCGGATCGGCGGCAACGACCTGCTCCAGACGATGGGGCTCCGCCGCGCCGCCGGCCGAACCGCCTACGACGGGCCGCTCGCGGGCATCATCGCAAATCTGGTCGCGAGTTTCGCGCCCTGGGACTTCGCGCTCAGCGCCCCGGTGCTCGAGCAATTCGGCGATCTGGCGCTGCTTCGCGAGGAGGTCGCGCGCGACATCGAACACGGCCTGCTGACCAAGACCGCGATCCATCCCGATCAGATCGCGGTCATCCAGTCGGCGCTCGCGGTTCCCGCCGCGCAGCTAGAGGAGGCGAGGCTGGTGCTGGCCGATGACGCGCCAGCGGTGTTCGCGCGCAACGGCGTCATGTGCGAGCCCGCGACCCACCGCGTCTGGGCCGAGCGCCTGCTCGATCGCGCGGCGCTGTTCGGCATCACCAATCCGGACACCGCCGCGTGCCGCCTGGCCGCCAGTGGCTAGGCGAGTGGATCGTCGCTGCCGTAGCGGTGTTCGATGAAACGAAGATTGTCGGCGAAGCTCTCGATGTCGTCCTGCGCCAACGATCGAGAGAGCGTCTCGAGCCGCTCGACCATCCGCTCGATCGCCTGATTGAGGTTGTAGCTCGCCGAGCGTCCTGTTTCCCGGAAGATCTCCGCCCGGTGAGCGGCCGGGATCTCGGCGTAGCTCGCCACCAGCCGAGGCAGGTGCTCGTCGCGCATCTGGCGGACCTCGGTCAGCGCGGAAACGAGCACCGGATCCTCTTGCGTCCGAGCCTCGATGTCGGCGACCAACTGGAGCAGCCGAGCGATCAGCGGACGCGAGGCGTTCGGCAGACGCGGATCATCGGCGAGGACCGACGCCGCCGGGCGGGTCGGCGCGGGGGAAGCGGCGGGCTGGTCGGACGGCGGGCCGCCGATCCAGGTCGCGAATCGATCGAGAAATCCGGACACTCCGACGTCCTGTGCCAGTGCCTTGTCGTTAAACGATAAACCATCGGACCGTCCGGAGGCTAGCTCCGATCACGCGCGGCGACGGCGCGCCGTGCCTGCGCGATCGCGTCGTCCAGCGCGCGGCTGAGCGCAGGCCGTGCCGCCGACGCGTCTGCGACCGCCGAAGCGGTGCGGTCGAGCGCCGCGGCCTGCGCCGCGAGCGTCGTGCCGCTCGCCACCGCCTCGCGCGCGGCGACCGCGGTGCGGAGCGCCGCGACGCTAGTGTCGCGCGCCCGGCCGAGCGCCTGGGCGAGCGCGCCCTGGTTCTCCGCGTACACGGCGAGGGTCAGCAGCCCCTGTTCGGTGACCGCGGCCTGGACGGCGAGATCCTGCTCGCGCGCCAGCAGCCGTGGCGCCGCGACCTCGCGAAGAAAGCGCGCGCGCTCGGGCCGGTCGGGTGCGATCTCGCGCGCCGCCGCCTCGATCGCGGTGGCGCAGGCGCGGACTAGCGCGAGCGCGCCGTCGAGCGCATCCGCCGCCGCGCGAAACCGTGTGCGATCGGACTCGATCGCCAGCACCGTGCGCACGACGGCGTCCCGCTCGCGATCGAGCTGCTCGACGATCGCCTCGACCGGCGGCGGCGAGGACTTCGGCGCGCGCGCGAACACCGATAAGCCGCGCCGCGGTGGGGGCGCCTCGATCGCGCGCGCGAGTGCCTCGAGGTCGCGCAATCCGCGCTCGGCGGCCTGCGACCGGTCCGAAATGCGCGGCAGTCGCGCGCTCGCCTCGGCGGCGGCGGCGATCGCCCGCCGGCCCAGCGCATCGATCGCCTGCGTCACCTCGGCGTCGGTGAGAGCCAGCCACTGTCGGAGCAGCGCGCGCGCGTCGATGCGGGCGTCACGTTCGCTCATACTGTCGCCCTTGCGCGCAGGCCACGCACCCGGTCCGGCGTATCGGTGATGATGCCGTCGACCGGGATGGCGGTCAGCGCGTCATGCTCGGCGACGGTCGCCGGCCCGTAGACGATCGTGCGCCAGCCCAGAGCGCGCGCGAGCAGCGGCAGCTCGGCGTCGACGACGTTGACGTCCCAGACCGCCGTGCTCAGCCGTGGCTGCGGGGGCGGCAGCAGGTCGGGCCCGGCGGGATGCGAGGCCAACAGCAGCGCCGAATCGAAGCCGGCATTCGCTGCCGCGACGGCGATCGGGTGGATAAACGACGAGATCAGGACCGACCGCGGCAGGTCGGCGAGGAAGGGCTGCAACGCCGTCCACGCTGCCCTGGTCTTCACCTCCAGGTTGAGCTCGACCGGAAGCGCCGCCGCGAGCAGCGTCTCCAAGAGCGGGATTGCGCGGCCTTTCGCCGCCTCCAGCTCGGCATGGGTGAGCGAAGCGACGGCGGCATCGACGGCCGTGCGATCGTGGAACAGGATCAGCCGTCTGTCGCGTGTGATCCTGAGGTCGGTCTCGATGCCGCAGCCCGCCGCCGCCGCCCGCGCGAATGCGGCCATTGAATTCTCCGCCACGTTCGGTCCGTGCCAGCCGCGATGAGCGTAGACGAGCATCGCGCCGATTTCTCCGTCGCAAACCGTGTCCGTTCGACCCGCAGGCGCGCTCAGGCCAGAGGAGGCTGGCGCCAGGCCAGTCCCCAGCCGAACGTTTCGTCGAGGTCGAGCTGGTCCTGGGCGTAGGCCGCGAGCCGCGTCAAGTGGATGCCGCGGTCGTCGCGGTCGAGGCGGGCCAGCCCCAGCACGCCGCAGCCGTCCTCTCCGCCCGCGAAATCGGAGATGACCGCAGGCTGGCCGGTGGGGGCGAGAGTGAGCGTGACCTCGGACGCGCGCCAGCTCGGCGCGCCGTCGATCACCGCATAGAGCACCAGCGTGTCGAGTGTGTCCCAGGCGGAGCCGCGGACCGTCAGCACCTGCTCGCCGTCGCCGCGCAGTGGCGGCCGGTCGCCGAGGGCGAGGTCGGCGCGCGCGGACCTCAATCCGTCCGCCTGGATCGCGCCCACATCGCCATCAGCCCAGCGGTGGAAGGCGCCGAGCGTCAGGGTGAGCGGCCGGGCCCGGCCGTCGGCGCCGCCGCAGTGGCTGCTCCAGGCGAGGCGCACGATCAGGTCCTCCGTCGAATCTGGGCGCCGCCACCGATGGCCCACCCCATTCCCGTCGAGGCGGATCGCGTCCGGCGGTGGCGGCGACCCGCTCTGCCGGACGGGCTTGCGCCGCCGCTCGCTTACGGCGGGCGGAGCGAACGTCCGCGGCCTAGGCGCCGGAGCCGGCTCGGCCGGAGGCAAACCGACCTCGGCTGCGGCCGGCGGCGGCGGGAGGGGCGAGGCCGACGGCGGCGGGGAGTCGCCGCCGTCGTCGGCGACATCGACGCCGAACGACCGCGCGAGCGGACCGAGGCCGTCGTTGAAGCCCTGCCCGTCGGCGCGCACCTTCCAGCGGTCAACGCGCCGGTAGAACTCGACGAGCCGCAGCGCGCGCTCGTCGGCCGGCTCGGGCTCGAACCGCACGCGCGTGTCGCCCGCCGTCAGGGTCGCGGCGATGCCGCGGAACGCCCGCATCGTCGACGCCCGGCCCTCAAGCACCGCGCAGATCACGATGCGCTCGACATCAGACGCGACGCGACCGAGATCAATAGAGAAGTCCGTCCGTCCGCCGGCCAGCGCAGTGATGCGGACCGATCCGTCGATCGCCTCCGGCTGGTTGAAGAAGATCATGTCGTCGTCGCATCGCACGCGCCCATCGGCACCGAGCACGAACGCGGAGCAGTCGAGCACTCCGGCGGTGGCCGGCCACGTCACCTGAAGGTCGCACAGCTCCTGATCGATCGGCGCGTTCGCGCCCATAGTTAGGTTCAACATGGACCCGTTTGGTTGACCGCGTCGTGGCTGAAGCGGACTCGACGCGCAAATGCGTATCAGATTGTGCCGGTTTGCAAAATCCACTCGGTCGATCGGCGTGTGCACTTGCGGCAACCGGCGGTTTGCCTCTGGACAAGCACGATTTGCTGTCTGATGACGGCGTCGTGGGGGGGAGATCGCCTGATGTGGGGATACACGCGATGGTTGCCGGCGGTGGCGCTTGCCCTGGCGGCATGCGGCCGTCAGGCGCCAATTGCCGACGGGACGAGTTGCTACCCGAAGGAAGCGAGGCCGTGGATCGCGGCGGCGACGCGCTCCGTGTCTCCCGACAGGGACCCCGGCGGAGGGTACAGCATCTACGTTGACGGCTCCGCCAGCATGGTCGGGTACCTGCGGGGCGCCACCGCAACGCAGAAGCCGCTCGCCGATCTCGTCAGCATGCTACCCGCCCTGCCTGGGGTGGTCGCGACCAAGACGGAGCTGATCCGCTTCGACCGCAGGATCAACGTCCTCGCCGCCCCCGACATGAAGCGTCTCCAGACCGAGGCAGGCTATCTCTGTCCCGCGGCGGACCCGCGCTGCGACGCGCAGGAAAGCCACCTCGACCAGGCGCTGGCGAGGATCGCCGGAGCCGACGCGAACGGCCTGTCGGTGATCGTTAGCGACCTGTGGCTGACGAACAGCGAGGTGCAGACGACGGAGGGCGTGGCGCTCGCGAGACCGCTCAACGACATCTTTGCCAGCGGTCGCGGGGTGGCCGTGTACGGGTTCGAGAGTCCCTACAGCGGCCGCGTCTACGACCTGCCGAGCGGTAGCACCGGGGTGACGGCCACGCGCCGTTACCTGTTCGTGGTCGCCGCAGGGCCGCCGGCGCGACTCGACGCCTTTCGTGCGGCGATGGCGCGGGCGCCGTCCGCCTCGATTCAGAACGATCTCGCCTCGGGACGCGCGCACTATGCGCTGTTCACGACCGAGCCGGTCAAGGCAACGGCCGATGGGACGCAGGCGTTCGAGCTGCCGGGCGGCGGCGCCTTGGCGCGCGGCGCCTTCCTGCCAGTCCGCGCGGGCGTTCGCATCCCGCAGTTCACGCTCGACCGGTCGGCGGCGCTGCGCGCGGGCGACGCGGCGCCGGGCGCCCGCTGGCAAGGCGTTGCGCCCGCTTCGATCCGGCGCGGGGCAGTGTGGGAAGGCGAGAGCGCGGGCTCGACCGGGCTGTTCAGGATGTCGGGGCAGGCGTGCCTCGCCGATGGCGGGGACTGGCGCGCCGACGGGCAGTTCACGGGCGGGTGGCAGGGCAAGGACTTCACTTTGCGTCCCGGCGATCTGGCGACGCTGGCGAGCGGGACGTACCTGCTAGTCGGCGACGTGCGGCGGACCTCGCTCCAGTCGCCCAATTCGGTGACGCAGTGGCTGCGCGACTGGAGTTTCGCCCCCCCGGGAGAGGACGCGGCCGTCCGGCGTCCGGTCATGCCGACGCTCAACCTCGCGGAAGTGGCGCGGCTGATGGAGAATGCCCTGGCGCAGGCCGCCGAGTCCCGCCCCATCCGTGTAGGCGGCTTTGCCGCCGCCGTGCAGATCAAGTGAAAGGCATCGCGTGCAGAACCTCTTTCCCCGACTGCTCGGCGCCATTGGCGTCCATGCGGTGCTCGGCGCAATCCTCTGGGCACTGACGCGGTACGTGCTGATCGTCCAGTCCGGCCTGTCGTCCGACCTGCTGACGCGCACCGACGGCGATCCGGCGCGGATCGAGGTCTACCTGCGTGACATCGAGGGCGACGTGCTCACCGCTGGCGCCGGCGCGATGGTGGTCTCGGCGGTGCTGGCGATCGTGTGGTTGGTGCTCGTGCACCGCTATCCGCCCTATGGCGACCAGTCGGCCCGCTCGCGCCGCAACGGCTGGGCGGCGCTCCTGCTGCTCGCGCTGGCGACGACGGCGGGCCTGTTCTGGTGGAAGGTGATCGAGGGCGCGACGGCGGCGCTGCTCGCCCCAGGACTCGGCACCAAGGTCGCGCTCGTCGCGACCGGGCTAGTGCTGCTCGCCTACTGGCTGAGCACCGCCTGGTTCTCGCCCGCGGCGAGCAGGATCGCGGTCCCCGGCGCGCAGCTGATCAGCCGGTGAGGAGTTGGCCATGCAGGTGAATGTGCTGATCGGCGTCGGCGGCACCGGCGCCAAGATCATCGAATCCTCGCTATTCCTTATGTCCGCAGGCTTCGGGCCGGAAGGGAGCCCGGTCCACGTCGGCGTGGTCGACCAGGACAATAGCAACGGCAACGTCCAGCGCACCGAAGCGCTGCTACGACTGATCGCGGACCTTCAGGCCGATTTCGACCAGCCGGCCAACAAGATCGATCGCGAGAAGAGCGGGGAAGCGCCTGAGCTATTCTCCGTTCCGGTCCGCCCGCTGTTCGGCGCCAGCGGCCACTGGCGCCCCGCCGAGGACGACCAATCGACGTTACGCGACATCCTGCGCCGGAGCGACATGCCGCGCGGCGAGCAGGCGCTGTTCGACCTGCTCTACCGCGGCGAGGGCGCCGCCCCAGCTGAGGCCGAGCAGACGATGGACCTCGCGGAGGGCTATCGCGGTCGCGCGCACGTCGGCGCCGCCGCGCTTGTCTGCGCGCTCGAATACGACAGTCCCGATTTCCTCGACCAGATCACCCGGCTGATGCGCGAGACGGCGGCGGGGAATGAGGTCCGCATCTTCATCACCGGCTCGCTGTTCGGCGGCACCGGCGCGGCGGGGTTCCCGACGATCGCGCGCGTCCTCCACCGCCTGCGCGCGCCTAAGACCGACGCCGAGCGGCAGCGGGCGAATGGCATCAACGGCGACAAGGTCTCGATCGGCGGCGCGCTGATGCTGCCCTACTTCCAATTCGGCGACCCCGCCAGCCCCGAGGCCAACGTTATCCGCACCGCGCAGCTGCTGCCGCAAGCACGCGTCGCAGTCGAGTTTTACGAGACGCTGCTCGAACAGGAACGCGTCTTCGACCGGCTCTACGTCGCCGGCTGGGACACGATGTTCCAGCTCAACTACCACCAGCCCGGACGCGAGGCGCAGCGCAACCCGGCGCTGCTGCCGGAGCTGATCGCCGCGCTCGCCGCCTCCCATTTTCTGCGCGGCGAGAAGCCGGACCGGACGGGTGCGCCCCGGCCGTATGCCGCGGCACGCGCGTCGGCCGAGACGATCGGCTGGGGCGACCTGCCGCTCTCCGACGAGGAGCGGCTCGAACTCTACAAGGAGCTGGGCGGCGCGTTCCGGTTCGCGCTCTACTGGCGCTACCGGCTCGACGAGGCACTCGACCGGCGCGGGCTGTTCGGCGGCTCGCGCGGCTGGGTAGGCAAGCTGACCCCCGACGTCGATTGGCGGACCACGGGACGCGCGATCCGCGACCGCCTCAACACCTATTCGGAGGCGCTGCTCGGCTGGGCATCGTCGATGCGTCTCTTCGCGGGGACCGGCGTGCGCGACTTCGCGCTGTGGCATGGCGAGCGCATCTGGCAGTCGCGCGATCTGTCCCAGCCCGCGAACCCGATCGTGCTCCAGCCTCAGCGATCCGAGGAGGAGACCTTCGACGACCTGAACGGTCTACTGACCCTGCTCGATCCGAGCCAGGCGTCGAAGGACCGGGTGGTCGATGCCCGGGTGGTCTACAGCGACCTCAACGAGATCGACGGCCGGCAGATGGCGCATCGTGGTTTCGGGCGGCTGGTGACGGCGGTCCACCGGGCGACCCAGCCGTTCCGCGAGCAGGGATAATTGATGGCGACCGATCTGTTCATGCTCAGCCCGCTTCGCGATGCGGGTGATCACACCTTCAAGGGCGCGACCTCGCACGGCCAGTGGGCTCCGCTATCGGGCACGCTCGGCGAACTCGGTCAGGCGCTCGACGTCGATGAGAGCGCCGCGGTCGACGTCGTCCGGTCGACACCCGATCCATGGTCGCAGGCGCGCAGCTTCGCCGATGCGCTCCGCCGTCCGCGGCGCAACCGCGGCGCGATCGCGGAGTGGCGGGGTCTGCTCGCGATCGTCGGACTCGCCGCCTTCTACGAGGACCGGTACGCGTTGCGCTTCGAGCCGGTCGATCTGGGCCAGTCGCAGTCGCGCTTCGCCACCGTCATGCGGCGGCTCGTCCCAGACGCCATACTGCCCGCCGAGGTCGGCAAGATCAGTCACGGCTGGGAGCGGCCGGTGCTCGTCCGCCTCGTTGAGGCCGGGAAGAACAGCGACGGCACGGTAATCGGCCTCCTGAACCCGGCGAGCCTGATCGCGGGCGGACGCGAGCCGCCGAACCTCTCGCCGGCAGCGGTCCCGTGGATGAGGAACGGGCGGCCGAGCGATCCCACGGAGCTGCGCGGCGAGGACGCTCTGCCGCCGGCAGCTCTGGCGGCGCTGCGCAGCTATCTCCTGGGCCTACGCGACGAGCTGGAGAAGCTCTGCCGCGCCGGTCTCGAGAATGAGCTCCTGCGCGATCTGCGCGACGCGCTCGATGGCTACGCCAAGGCGTGCCTGCCGGGGATCGGCACCGCGGGCGACCTGACGTTCGACACCGTCAGCCTGCGCGGCGACGGGCTGCCCGCGCTTTATGCGGCGCTGCTCAAGGCCCCCAAGGCGAAGGAGCCGCCGGCAGGAACGTCGGATTGCCTCCTGCGCCTTCGGAGCGACGTCGGGGTGCTGCCCGTAAACGGCGTGGTGTTGTTCGATCCCGCGATGGCCACGCCCGATCGCCCGGCCAATACGATCACGGTTTGGGGGCTGACCACGCTCGCCGACCTGCAGAAGGCGGGCGCGACAACGCGTGCCGACCTGCGGAAGCGGGTGATGGAGACGGGCTATCTGCTGGTCGAGCCGTCCGACCTATTCACGTCTGTCCTTGTCAAGCTCGATGATCCCGACCAACCCGCTCGCATTGCGGCGCACCCCGACAGCCTCGACGATTGCCTGCTGCCGTTGTCGCCGCTGGCGCTGCTGATCGCCACGCCGGATCAGCTGCGGCAGGCCGTCGCGCTCGATCGCAACGGCCAAGTGACGCTGACGGTTCAGCTGAACGGACGCATCCACACGCTGCGCCGCTCGTTCGACCCGCAGCCCGAAGGAGCGCAGGGGCGGCTCCTCGACCAGACCGATTGGACACTCGGCGACGTGGCGATCTGGCCTGACTTCGCGAGCGAGCGCTGGTCGCGCTACTGCGCGCGCATCGACTATGCGACGATCGCCGACGGTCGTCCTCGCGGCCGCTTCGCGCTCTCCGGCGCGCTACTGACGGCAATCCTCCGAGAGCAGGGCGGCGGCGCCGAGCAGCTCGGCCTCTGGGCGAGCGGCGCGGCGCTCGGCGACGGCAGTCGTCCGGGCCTCGACCGGGTCTCGGCCTATGCCGATCGCAGCTTCGACGGGGCGGCGCTCACCCGCTTCCGCGCGGTCGCGTCGGGCAACCGCATGACCGAGGTCCAGGTCGCGACGACGCCGTTCGAGGCGATGGCCTTCACGGTTCAGCTGCACAACGATCAGCCGGCGGTTCCGGCCGGGCTCGCACTCCTGTCGCTTAAGCCAGTCGATCTCAGGCCGAACAACCCGGCGGGCGTGGTCGCGATCGACTTCGGCACGACCAACACCGTCGCCTGCCTCGATTCTGAGGAGCCGCTCGCCCTCCAAGCGCGGATCGTGCATCCGATCGAGCCCGCGCGCAGCCGCGCCGGCGGGCGACCGTCGGACCTGACGCAGCGCTTCCGCGACTTCCTCCCGCCCGACGAACGGAAGTTGCCGACGCCGACAGTCACCATCCTGCGCACGATGGACGCGGAGGGTCGCGACATCCTGCGGCAGGACCGCAATGCGGTGCTCGAGGCCAAGCTGCTCATCCACCACCTCATGTACTTTCAGCCCGACTATGCCGACGACGGAGCGATCGCGGCGATCCCGCTGAAGGAATGGTCGACGCTGCTCAACAGCGTGCAATACGACCTCAAATGGTCCGACGACCAAGCGATCAAGGACGCGGCGCAACGCTACCTGCGGCAGCTGATGCTGATGATCGCGGCCGAGTGGGCGGCGACCGGCGGCGATCCGGCGCGACTGAGCTGGCACTTCTCGCGGCCGGACGGCATCAAGCCCCAGGACCGGCAGAACTTCTCCAGCCTGCTCGCGCTGGCGCTCAAGGACATCGTCGAATCGCCCGCGGAGGGCGCGATCGTGCCGATCACGTCCGAGGCGGATGCCGCGGCGAGCTACATCCTGAAGGAGCGGCGGTCCGCCAGCGCGACGGCGGGCAAGATCAACGTCATCGTCGACATCGGCGGCGGCACGACCGACGTCGCGATCCGCGACATCGACGGCAAGTCGCTCGGCTCGCTGTCGCTGCGGGTTGCGGGCGGAGACTTCTTCACCGACCACATCATGGCCAATCCGGAGGTACTGAGCAATTTCGGCCTGCGCAGCTGGACCCGGATCGTCGAGCAGATGGCGACCGAATCGGACGCCAGCCTAAAGGCCAACATCCGCTACGTCGGCGAACTGCTGTTCAGCGGCTCGACGCTGGCGACCGCCATCGACCGCACCTGGGACCGGGTGGGCGGGACGCCGCCCGTCCGCGCGCTCAAGGAGACCGCCTACGTCTTCCTGGGCGGAGTCGCCTGGTACATCGGCCGCACGATTCGCGAGCTGATCCGCGGCGGCCTGATCGATGAGAGCGCGCTGAAGGACATCTCGGTCGCCTTGTGCGGTCGGGGAGCGGGGCTGTTCGCGCGTCTCCAGGGGAACGATCCGCGCGCGGAAACGGACATCAGCAATATCCTTCTGCTCATTCCGGTGGCCGCCGGCGACAACGATCCGGCGCCGCTCCAGGTGCTCGTCTCGCCGCATCCCAAGATCGAGGTCGCCGGCGGCATGATCATTCTCGCCAGGCAGCGGCGACCCGCCGCTGCCGCGGCACCGCGGCCTTCGAGCAGGCCACGCTTCGACAACGAGGGCACCGGCACGGGGCCGGTCGCGGCCGCGGCGAACGAGCCCGTGAACATCCTGCGGAGGCCGGAGATCGGCATCGAGGAGCTCGACCTGTTCCTGCGCAACTTCGCGGCGGCGTCGACCTTCTCGGTCGCGCTCGGTGATCATCACCGGGCCAAGCTGACCAACGGCATCCGCGACATCGACCGCGAGGACGAAGGCGCCAAGCGAATCCTTCAGCCCGAATTTGCCACGATGCTGAAGGTCCTGGTCGGACTCATCAGGACCCCCGCCGGCAGCGGCGCGCGGCCGACGACGCAGTGGCACTAGACCGGGGCGCCCCGCGCCCGCGCGAGCGGAGATTCGCATGATGACGGCGACGATCGCGGCAGTCGTGGCGGCGCTCGCGGCGGTTCTGGCCGCCGTGCTCGCCGGGTTCGCCCTGAAGCAGCTGGCCGAGCTGCGCAGTGCGCTCGGCAGGTCGGCATCGCCTTCGCCGCTGACCGCGACCTTCGTCGATGCGCAGAACGAACGCCTGCTGCGGATCGAGAACGCGCTGGCGGCGAGCCGCGTGATGCTCGATCGCGTCGAAGGCCGGCTGAGCGAGCGCGCGTCCCCACCGAAGGAGCCTTCGCCGCCGCCGCGGCAGGAGACGTCCGAACGGGTCGCTTCGCCACCGTCGGTCGCGCCTCCGCCCCGCCAGGCGGCGCCCGCATCCACGCCGCCGCCGCTTCCGCCGGAGCCACGGCCCGATGACGAGGAGGTTACGATCGATGCCGACGAGCTAATCGAGAATTACCGCACGCTGATCGCGCAGCCGCGCAAGACCGAGATCAACCGTTGGATTGAGACCGCGGGCGGCCAGGGCTGCGAGCTCGACGAGGACGGCAGCTTCCAAACCGTTGCGCGCGACGATGCGCCGCTGCTCATCCTCGTCCCGCTCACCGACCGGTTGGCAGTGGTGGTCCCCTCCGCCCGCCTTGTGCTCGATTTCGCGACGAGCTTCGCGGATTCCTTGGCGCTGCGGCCGGCGCTGCGCCAGTCGTTCGAACTCGACGCGGACGGCAGCGGCATGCTGCGGCTGATCGAGCCCGCGATCGCGGTGCGGACCGAGCGGACCTGGCGGATAAAGATGCCGGGGCGGCTGGCCGGCCTCGCGAGCTGACCGCCGCGCTCAGCGCCGGTTGAGGCCGAGCGAACGAGCCTTGTCGTCGATCCCTTCGCTGTTCGCCTTGAGCAGTCGCGCCCGATCGAGCCAGCGCCGCGCGCCGTCTTGATCGCGCGCTCGCGCACTTTCGTCCGCCAGCGCGAGATAATGATCGACGATCCGCCGCTTAATCGCGTTGACGTCGTTGCTGCGATACGCACCGTCGGGATCAATTTGCGCGATTTCGTCGAGTTCTGCCTTGGCGGAATGTTCGGGCGGGTCCGTATACTGCGCGCGCTCGATGAACCCGTCAGCGTCGTGCAGATGCCTGTCGATGTCGATCCGGTCGGTCTCGCTCAGCGTGCGGTCAGAACGTCCCGAAGCGCCGGCAACGGCCGACCCACCGCCGCTGCGATGGATCAGTAGGGCGGCGACGAGGACCGCCAGCACCGCCAGCGCCGCAATGCCGAGCAGAAGCGGCGAGCGATTGCTGTCCGTTGGGCGCCGTACTCCGTTTACCCGGCAGAAGCTGGCGACATACTCCTCCGCGACACGGGCATCGAGCCCCTTGCGCTTGCCGGCGGCGGGCTGGACGACCTGATCAAACGCGTCGCGCTCCTCCTTGCGGTCGAGCAACTTGTCATCGTCGGTGAACTGGTGAAGCAGCCGATCTAGGTCGTCAACAAGCTGCCGCTCGCTGACCGAACCGGTCTTCTTCAACTCGGCCTGCACGACAGTGTCGATCTCGCGAATGGGGATGCCGCGGCCCGCGGCCTCCTCCTTGATGCGCTTCTCCTCGTCGCGATCCAGGTAGAAGTCGTCATCCACAGCGGCGTGCAGCCTGTTCTCAAGCCAGGCCCGGTCGATCGAATCCATCAAATCCCCCTTAGGGGACCGCCCATCTGAGCAGTCCCAGCTTCACCTTTACTCGCCGATCGCGACAGAATCGCGTGACGTACTGATCCGCGACATCGTGCCGAAGGCCTTCGGCGAACCCAGCTCTCGGTTTGCAGACAAGTTGCAAGGCGTCGCGGCGTTCCTTGTCGTCGAGTTTTGCATCGTTATCGGTAAACCGTCGTAGCAGGCCGTCCAGTCGCTCAATCAGCACGGCTTCGTTCGCGACGCCGAGCCGCTCGAGCTCGAGGTCGACCGCTGTCTCGGCATCGTCCCGCTTAACGCCTAATTTCACGCCTTGTGCGATCAGCGCCTGCCGTTCCGACGTTTGGCAGTAGCGGACGGGCAGACCGTCGGCGAGCAGAGCGGTAAATTGCTGATCGCCCGACCGGGCAGCATTCCCCGGCTTGGGATCCCGGTCGATGCCGTGGCGCAGCAGCATTGCCTCCAGCCCGTCCGGAAATTCACGTCCGGTCTCGACGAAGCGCCAACTCGTTCCGGCGCGGGCCAGTCGTCCGATCTCGATCGTCCGCGCTCCAGCGGACAGCGCCACGGTCGCGCGTGCGAGCACCCGTCCGCCGCTTCGGTCGGCAATGCGGACGTCGAGGTCGGAGCCGCCGCTACCCTGCGCATCGGCGGCGACGCACAAGGCGATCTTATCCACCGCCCCGTCAACCCGACCCAGGTCGATTGTCAGGCTCTCGCTCCCGCCGGCCTTCGTCTCAAATTGCAGCGCGCCATCCGAAGAGTTCGGATGCCCGCCCCAGACGAGAAAGCCACGGCCCGGCAGCTGTCCGTCGCGATCGGCCATAGTCGCCAGCAGTCGAGCGCGCGATCGTTCGCTACCAGTAAGCTCGACCAGCACCGACGAGAGCGAGTCGGCTTTGTGTAAATTGATCCCCACTGTCGTAAAAGAAGCAGGCCGGACCAACCGCCGTCAAGGGGTCTTCGCGCGATCGACCCGCGGCGGGACAACTCCCTTCGGCGAAGTGTGCCGTCCGCCGCGTTTCGTTCGCACTGCGACGGCGTCGAACGCCATCTCCAAGATGCAAGCGCATACCGGTTCGAGTTCCTTGATAGCACCTCACGAGTGCCGGTGCATTGATGGCGGCGAGCGTTCGGCAATTGTCGTCAGACTGCCTGCTGCTCGGCTTAAGCTAGGTGTTTGATCCCACGGTTTGATGGTGCGATCCTTTCGTTGGAATGGAAGGAAGCCGTATGGGACAGGTACGTCACGGGAGCGCCACGACCACGCACGCTGTCCGAGCAGCAATACAGCGATCGCAAGCTTCGCTCGCGACGCTGAGCCGTGAGCTGGGGATCAACCCCAAGACGGTGGCGAAGTGGCGTAAGAGGGCGACGGTCGAGGATCTGAAGACCGGGCCGAAGGCCCCTCATTCAACGACTCTGTCCCAAGCGGAGGAGGCAATGGTAGTGGCGTTCCGTCGCCACACACTGCTGCCGCTCGACGACTGCCTCTACGCATTGCAGCCGTCGCTACCGCACCTGACCCGGTCAGCGCTGCACCGTTGCCTTCAGCGGCACGGCATCTCACGGCTACCGGATGTCGAGGGCGACAAGCCCAAGCGTCAGCGCTTCAAGCGTTATCCGATTGGTTTCTTCCACATCGATATCGCCGAGGTGCAGGCTGCCGAAGGCAAGCTCTATCTGTTCGTTGGCATAGACCGCACCAGCAAGTTCGCAGTCACCCAGCTGGTCGACAAGGCCGATAGGCGCACAGCATGGGAGTTCCTCGAGCACCTGCTGAAGGCCGTGCCGTACCGGATACACACGATCCTGACCGATAATGGCATTCAGTTCGCCGAGCAGCCGCGCAACCGGAACACCGCCTGGTCGCGCCAGATGCGCTTCGACATGATCTGCGAGGCAAACGACATCGAACACCGGCTCACCAAGCCGAACCACCCGTGGACGAACGGTCAGGTCGAACGGATGAACCGCGCCATCAAGGAGGCGACGGTCAAACGCTTCCACTACGAGAGCCACGACCAGCTCCGGACGCACCTCGCCGACTTCATGGCCGCCTACAACTTTGCCCGCCGGCTCAAGACGCTCAGCGGCCTCACACCCTACGAATACATGGCCAAGATCTGGACTTCAGAGCCAGACCGGTTCATCGTCGACCCGATCCACCAGATGCCGGGACTGAACACCTAGCGCTGCTTGAGCTCCACAGCTAATCGCGCCGGTGGTCCAAAAGGCGCTGTTCTTGCTGCTGTTGGCGCCCTGGGAAGACTGGGCGGGGTGCCCTAGATCGAGCGGCGCGGCTTCCGCATCCCCCGAATCTACACGCTTGATGAAAACCTGCTCGCTCGACCGGCCGGCACCGCCGCCCAGTGCCGACAGCCTTATGCTCGAGCCCTGGATCGTGCAGGACCATCGCGGCGTGGAGTTCGACCTCGAACTCCCGACCAGCCTCTCCCCCCGGAAACGGTGACTTGGCTGCCTTGCCTCTGGCGCCTGAACGAATGGCAACTGATCGCCGGCGCTGCCGGAAAGCGGACGTGCCGCTATCCCCCCACCGGCGGGCATTCGAGCTCTTCCCCGCCGCCTGAATGAGTGGCCACTTACCGGCGATCGCCTACCAATAGCGGACAGGCGGCTTTCCACCAATTCTGCCCCTACGGTGGCAGGCGGAGCGAACGCGTAGCCGGCGCCGCGTCGGCCCCATTATTGCGTCTGCTCCTATCCCACGTGGGAGCTCACCGGCCCCGACCGTCTCGGTTGATCTCGGCGCTACTCCACTGGGCCGATCGAGGCTGGTGGTGAGCTTGGCCGTCACCTACCCGCCCGCGATCGCCCGTGGGCTCGTCGACGGGATGCGCTAGTTCGGCAAACGTTCCCCTCGGTTTGGTCGTTTTGCCGGGCTGCGGTTGCGGACTGAAGACGAGCCCATACCGGGCGGCAGTTGCGGCATCCATGCTTTCGGCGCCCAAAGGCACGTTCGGAGGCATGCCCGCAACCTCCAGCGGCAGGCTGGTGCGGCGCTCATCGTCGTGGTCGCGAGAGAGTAGCTTCCAAATCGCGCTTTGGGCGGCCCTGGTCATGGCTGCCCTGCGCAGGGCAGCCTGGCCGGCGGCACGCGCCGCTGCGCGATTGATCCCCGCACGCGGTGAGCGGTGCCTCGGCGGCGGCGGCGCGACCGCCTCTCCGTCCTGCACCACCATGCCGATCTGACGCCCAAGCGCCTGGGCACGGCGGATGAACGCGGGGTCACCGTGCGCGGCCACGTCGCCGTAGCGTGCCTTTGCCACCATAAGCGCCGCTGTTAGTGCGGCATCGGACTCGTCGTTGATCCAGATGCGGTCGCCCCGCTCTACGAAGGCGGGCCGGCGAGGGTGTCCAGCGGTTGCCCAATATTGCACCGATTGCCCGACGACTACCGCACGATAATCGGAATGGGCGACAGGGACGGCAGGACCCCTGGACCAGGCGAGCGACAGCGATAGGTCGGCTCTGCCGATCCCGGCCAGGTCGACGTGCCCCGGCGTGCCGCACGCGTCGACCTCATCCCGCAACTCACGCACCGCGGCGATGCGGCCGTCGTAATCGGCCTTAAGGCCGGTCAGGCGCGTTGCGTACATTGCGTCCAGCGCCGTAACCATGCCGGCGCGAGACCCTGGCGCAAGTTCCAGCCCCACGATGTCTGCGCGCCTTGCGGCTAGCTCGTCGCCAAGCGCTTCCACGGCGGCTGCCTTCTCCGCACGCAGGCGATCGATGCGACGCTGGACGGCGTCGTGCGCGGCTGACCGGCGCTCTTCCGCCTCGGCCCATGCCGCAGCCTTTGCCGGATCGAGGACCCGCGGCGTGTACGGGCGAATCTCGACGTCGGGCTCGGACCAGTCACCCCAGCGCCGGGTCAGCGGCGCCCAGCTGAGCTTGCGATCGACGTTGGAGAGCTTGACCTTGTAGAGGGCGTCGGCGCTCTGCAGCTCGCCGCCGCTTCCCGCCTTTCGCACGACCGCGCTCTTCTCGGCGCATCCCGCTTGTGCTTCCGCCCATGACTCTGCCTTGTCCAAGATCGGGGCGAGCACGTCCTGGGCATAGCGGGTAAAACTCTCGAGGCCGGTCTCTTTCTCCCAGCGAAGGATCTCCGATCCGATCGGCGCGCGCTTCGCGATCCTGGGCGGCAGCTGGCTCCGTCTGCGGACGCCATTCTCATCGGCGACGTAGCGCGAGCCCTGCTCCGGCGTCAGCTGCTGTGCATGTTCGATCCGGGCGATCGCTCGCTGCATCGCCTCGTGCGACTGCCCGCGCGGACCAAAAGGTGTCGCCTGGCCCTGCTCGTCCAGGGTGAGGATGAGCAGGTGCAGGTGGCGATTGTCCGTGTCGCCATGGAGCGCCCAAAGGATCACACCCTCCTTGCAGCCCAGCTCGTCCGCGAGAACGAGGGCCACCTCTGCGCATCCATCCGCGTTCGGCTCCTCGCCGGCGCGATAGGAGCTGACCAGATGCCGCGCGGCCTTTTTCGAGCGCTTTGATCTCTTGGCGAGCCGCAGCTCCAGCTCCAGCTGTGCGGCGTCGAAGTCGAGTGCACTGCCCCCGACCAGCGCGCCCGTTGCCAGCACCCGCTGGCCCGAATCCTCCTGCTTATCCTTGTCCGTCTCGCGGCGCATGTAGGTTGCGAGCGTTATGCCGTACTCGTGCGCCAGCGTTTGGCTCTTGGCCGTGCGCATATAGTCGGCAAGCGACCGGCAGTAGCGCGCGGCCTGCTTACCTCCACCCTTCGCCTGCTTCTCGATGATGACCATGGCAGCATTGTAGGCTGTCAGCGGGCCTCGCCGCAAATACACTCTCGCTCAGATAAGAATAACTTGACCACGTCATCCTATGAGGCCGCGAGAAGCGAAGCGCCGAGCGGCCGGCCAGCGGGTTCACACCCTGTGAACCCCATCCTGTGTCAAAAAGTGCAACCCTCGTAACGAACAGCGGCCTATAAGATCTGATCATAACCTGACATGACTAGACCAATCGTATCGCTACTCAGCGCAACATTACATAACATCACGGAACCACTCGTATCCGAGTCTGACCCGATTGCAAATCATCATAAGCATGCCAGCAGGTCCTTGGTCAGCTCATCGACTTCCTCGTCGGGCTCGCGCTGTCTCGCCACCGGCATGCAGGCAGCGGGCGGGAGTTCAAGCTCGCGGCTCTCGCCTATCCACTCCAGCCAGGGCAGTGGGTCGTCGGCTTCGATATAGTCGGTCATGTCAGCCGCATCGGCGAACCCCAGTAGCTTCGCATATTGGTCCTTGACGACGCCTGGATGTTCCAGTGCCTTCGGCCCGACGATCGCCTTGGGGGCCGCTAGATCTCGCTCGAAGTGGGATAGCGACGCAGCACTTGTCCCGGCTGCCTGCGCGACTTCGGCAAGCGTCAGCCCCGCCGTGATTCGCGCGGCATAGGCGCGAAAGCCGCGCCGCGACCGGTCAGGCTCGTCGAACGGTTCCCAACCGTGGACTTTGGGCAGGTGGGCACCGAGCACCTCAGTGCGCAGCAACGCGCGCACGAGATGCGGTCCAGGTTGCGCATGGCCCTTTTCGATCCTCAGGATCGTGTCTCGGGTGACCCCTACCCGCTCGGCCAGCCGTGCCTGCGACCAGCGACGAGCCCTCCTCGCCTCGCGCAGAGACTCACCGAAGTTGCGCGGGAACTTGGCTCGCGGCTGGAGGAGGTTGGGAGAGGCCATAGCCCGCCATAACCGATCCGGACAAAATGTGTCGGGTTTTTTAGAATAGCGCGGACTGCCGTCCCAGAACGGCGTCATGACCTGCGCGTTCCTCTCCTATTCGGCTGTTGCCGCTGCTTCGCGCCTCGGCGGAGCGCGATGAGCCGGCGCGCGAACCCGAGCCGCGCACACGCGCCCAAGCCCGCGCCCGAGAAGGGTGCTCGGCGGCGGCTTGATGCGGTCGCGGTGAACGCCGCGCTCCAGAAGCAGCGTGCCGCCGATGCGGCGGACCCGCCGACCTCCCAGCTGACGCTGATGGGCGCGATCCGGCTGATCGCGCCGCTAATCCTCGAGCGGCGCGGGTCTGGCTGGACCGGTCCGCAGATCGTGGCACTGCTCGACCAGAGCCTGGGTATCACGATCACGGCCGAGACGCTGCGGGTCTATCTCCACCGCATCGAACGCGAGAACGGCGGTGAGGCGAGCTCGGCCGCACCGGCCCCGCACCTCCCGCTGTCCGGGGCGGGCAACGCCCCTGCTGCCGCGCCTCCGGAAAAGCGCAGCGTCAGCGAAGCCGCCATGCCGATCGCCGAAGGCATGGATCAGGCGCCGCCTCGGTCGTCGCACTCAAGCGTCGAGCTGACACCTGTCTCGACCAATCCAACCGATGAGGGCGACGTCGCCCCGCGGTTCAACCCCCTCGTTGACCTCGACGAGGACATCTGATCACCCCCTGAAGGAGACACCGAATGAGCTACGAACGTATCGCCGCGATCGGCGCGAAGGACAAAGGGGGTGTCGGCCTGAGCACCTCGCTCACCGCCCTGGCGACCATCCTGATGGCGACTGGCGAGGGCAAGTTCGAGGTACAGCTGGTCGATGCCGACGGGTTCAATGGGACGCTCCTGCAGCGTCTCGGCCAGCGTGACCAGTCGGGCAAGCTCCTGCACGAGCAGCAGCCCGGGATCGGCGTGATCAAGGCGAACCTGTTCGACGAGGAGGGCGTGCGGCCGATGTTCCGCGCAGTCGAATCCGATGCCCGCTTCGTCGTCATCGACACGCCGGCTGGAGCCGTGACCAAGTTCGACGAGCTGTCGCGCAACCTGAAGGCCCGCGACTTCATCGACCATTGCCGCCAGTGCGGGCGCCAGCCCGTCGTGTTCCTGCCCTTCACGCCGGGCGTCGCGTCGATCCGCGGCGTTGGTCAGGCGATTGAGCGGTTCGGCAGCGACGTGCCCTATGTCGGACTGCGCAACATGGTCGGTGCCAAAGACAAGGACTTCCGCCTGTGGCGACCCGAGCCGTTCACCGACCGGTACGGGCGGCAGGTGGGCGGGCGCGTCCGAGCCAGGTTCGACGAGGTCGGCGGCCGGCTCCTCGACATGCCGGTCGCGGAGGCCGGCCCGTTCGCCATGGCGGAGGCGCTGAGCCTCACCTTCGCGGAGTCGGCCCGCTACAAGGGCCCGGATTGGGAGAGCTACGATCGGCTCGACATGGTGAAGTGGCTCGAAGCCTGGGTCACCGAGTTTCGCAAGATCGAGGACCTACTGGGCCTCGGCGACATCGAGTGGAAGGCGTTCTGATGGACGGGCTCGACATTTCCTTCGACCCGGCCCTGCCCGCCTCCGCGCGCGAGCTGCTCGAGAAGTACACCTACGGCGACGACGACGTGAACCTCATTCTGCGTTTCGCCGAGAAGCACGGCCTCGGCAAGGACAGCATGGTCTGGCTGCTGACCGCCATCCTCAAGGTCAATACGAACCTGGTCACCACCCTCCTGCGGGCGATCGGGGGCGTCGAACAGACGGTCGAGGGAACGAAGGATTGGTCGAGAGCGCAGGCTGCGGCCATTCAGGCCATGGGTCAGCAGCTCCAGGCGCAGATCCGGGAAGAGCGCAATACCACCGCCGGCCAGCTCACCCAGGCGGTTGCCGACGCAAGGGAGCTCACGAATACGCTCAAGAGGGTCGCCCGATCGCTCGACACCGCCGCACGGGACTTCGAGAAGACCAGGGAAGTGTTCGGTCACCTGATCAAAGCCGACGACACCGACAGCGCGTTGGCCGCATTGGTCGAGAAGGTAACGGTTGGGGCCAAGCTGGAGGCTAAGCACTTCGTTTTGGAGACGCTGGCGGACTGGGACATCCGAACGAACCCGCCGCCCCTCGGCCTATATCTGCTGACCGTGCTGCAGATTGCTCTTACCCTCGCGGTCATTGTCGCGGTCCTCTGGTGATCATTATTCGCCTTCGTCGACACCGCGCTCCTTACCAAACGAGGTCGCCGCGTTCGGCTTCTTACCGCTATCTCGTTTGCGGTCGGCACGTTTTGCATCATCAGGTCTCGACGGAGAAACTGGCGTCGTTCCACTCCTGCAGGTCATAGGGCCGCCTACCCTCTGGGCCACGCCGAACGCGACGAGCAGTCTGGCAGCGAAAGTGCGCACCTGCGGGGCCGCAGTGATGCTGGGTCACGCGGGTCGCGCAAAGGGATTCGTGATTGCAACTCTTTGGCGACTAAGCGGGCCGGTCTGGCGCACTCGACCTGCTGTTCCCTCGACCCATCGGCTTGGCGGGTTCAACCTGGTGGGCTGACCGCCAATCTGATTAGCTTGCGATGCATGGCCGCATTGCTATGCTAATGAAGGTCCAGCGCTCATGGAAGCCGATCCTGCAACCCGGCGCGCCTAGGGTGGACCGCACAGCTAAGCTGTTGTTGGCACACCCCAAGCTTTGTTCCTGCCAGTTAGAAAAGACACAATCCGCGCCAGATAGAGATGGCACATGTTGGTAGCAGCGGGGGCAGCGTGGAGCCATCCACACGCGCAG